>DYML01000075.1:0-5940 GCA_020721605.1 Anaerolinea thermophila | reverse complement strand
GCCATCGGCGGCAACTCGATGATCGGCGCATCCATTGCCAACCGACAGGGACGCATTGCGCTGGATGTCGGCGCCGAAGCCGTCTTCTTTGAGAATCCCCACCTGCCCAAGACCCGCTCTGAGATGGCTCTGCCGCTCGTGGTAGGTGATGAAGCCATCGGCGCGCTCACTGTTCAATCCACCGAAGAATCTGCCTTCCACGATGAAGACATCGCCGCCCTGCAAACAATGGCAGACCAGTTGGCGATTGCGATTCAAAACTCCAACCTGCACCGCCAGGCAGAACGCCGCTCGCGTTTGCTAAAAGCCGCCAATCGCGTGGGCAAGGAAGTCACCTCAATTCTCAACATCGAAGAATTGCTGCCGCACACGGTTAATATCATCTGCGAAGCCTACGGGCTGTATTATGCGGGTGTTTTCCTTTTGGATGATGCGGGCGAGTACGCGGTTTTGCGCGCGGGCTACGGCAAGGCAGGCAAGGCAATGGTAGCAGATCGGCACAGACTAAAAGTTGGCACCGACTCGATGATTGGCGCGTGCATTGCCATGAGTGAAGCCCGCATCGCGCTGGATGTTGGCGAAGAGCGCGTGCATTTCAAAAATCCGCACCTGCCGCACACCCGCTCCGAAATGGCGCTGCCCCTCATTTACGGCGGCAAAGTCTTGGGCGCAGTCACCATTCAAAGTTCCGAAGAACGCGCTTTCAGCGAAGACGATATCACCACCCTGCTGACTATGGCGGAGCATTTGGCGGTTGCCATTAACAACGCACGCCTGCTGGAAGAATTGAAGGAAGCGCACAACGAGATTTTGCGTAACAAGGTTTTTGAAGCCTTAACCACCGCCTCGACTGAAGCCATCCATTGGATTGGCAACAAGACCCTGCCCATCTCGCTCACCATTTCGCGCCTGCGCGAAGAAATCAATGAGGGCAAGGTAGACCTTGAATCCCTGCGTGAAGACCTCGACATGATCGCCGAAAGCGCGGCGCAAATTATTCAGGTCAAGGAGCAACTGATTGGCGCAGTCCGCGAGCAGAAGCCGCGTGCGGTTTTGTTTGCAGATATTTTGCAGACCGCCGCTCACCAGCGTGATTTTTCAGAGAATGCGCTCAAAGTGGAAATTGACCCCACTGCCGCCTACGTCATCGCCGACAGCACCCAACTCACCCGCGCCATTGGCAACCTGTTGCAAAATGCCGCCGAAGCGGGCGCGAAATCGGTCAAGGTCAGCGTACATCCCACCGAAGACCGCAGCATACTCGAAATTGACATCGAAGATGACGGCGCAGGTATGACCGACGAAGTCATGCGCAAAGCCTGGTCGCCCTTCTTCACCACACACGGGGTCGAACATCACGGCTTGGGGTTGCCTGCCGCCATGCACGTTGTTTCGCAGGCGCAGGGACACATCACCCTGGTTAGCGAAGCAGGCAAAGGCACAACCGTTGCCATGTTTATGCCCAGCGGGCGAATGGAACGCACACCCATCGAGATGGGCAGCATAAAAAATATTTTGTTGATTGACGACAACGACAACTGGGCGAAACTGTTTGCCGAAAATTTGAAGGAAACCAAAGTCAAATTGAGCCAATCCACCGATTTAACAAAATTCCCCGCCGCCGACCTAATTTTGGTAGATGAGTACATCGCCTCCGTTTCGCTGGCAGATGTGTTAGACGCGCTGGTTAAGGCTGGGCTCGCCTCGAAGACCGTTGTTCTCACCTCAGCCATCAGCCCTGAGCGCGTCACCAAGTTCCTGCGCGCTGGCGTGAAAGATGTGGTCGTTAAGCCGTACTCTGGCAGCGAGATCAGCGCATTGTTGAAGTAAACCCCTATCCCCAACCCTTCCCCCAAATAAGGGGAAGGGCGTTTCCTCTCTCATTTTGGGAGAGGGCTAGGGTGAGGGAAAGGTGATTATGCGACCAAGATGGCGTAAAGTTTTACACGATTTATGGGATAACAAAGCCCGCACCCTGCTGGTGGTTTTTTCCATCGCAGTGGGCGTCTTTTCGATTGGAGTGATTGCGGGGGCGTATCAGGTAATCTCCAACGACATGGGAGTTTCCTACGCCGCAAACCACCCCGCCAACGTGGAACTTCGCCTCGAAAACTTCGACGAGGATATTCTCTCCACCGTTCGTAACGCGCAGGGGGTCGGCGAGGCAGAGGCGCGGCGCGTGGTTAACTTCCGCGTGCAAGAGGTGGGCAGCGCCCAGTGGGTTTCGCTGGACGTGGTGGCGCTGGAAGATTTCGACAAGAACAAAGTTAATTTGCTCGTTCCCGTGCTGGGCGCGGTCACAGCAGATAAAAACGAAGTCCTTTTGGAGAAAGACGCACTTAAGAAATTGGATGTTAAAGTGGGAGACGACCTGGTCTTTGAACTTGCCGACGGCTTGACCAAAAAGTTGAAAATTGTCGGCATTGTGCAGGATGTTAGCACGGGCGCGGGGGACTTTCTCGCCCCACCCTTTGCTTACATCGCCCTGAAGACCCTGCCCACCCTGCGCCAGCCTGAGTTGTACAATCGCGCTTTTGTGACCGTCGCCGAAGGCGGCGAGGATATTGACCACATCCGCGAGGTGGGCGGCGACCTGACCGATAAACTGGAAAAGAACGGCGTGACCGTTGTTCGCACCCGTTCCTCCGAAACACATAAACACCCGCTGGGAGATACGGTTAATGCCATTCTCGGCATTTTGCTGGCGTTGGGCATTTTGATCGTCTTTCTTTCGAGTTCTTTAATTGCCAACACACTGAGCGCATTGCTCAGCCAGCACCTGCGGCATATTGGCGTCATCAAATTGGTGGGCGGCAGAAGGAATCAAGTCTTCTCGATGTACTTTACGCTCATCATGGCATTTGCCATTTTGGCATTGTTGATTGCCGTGCCGCTGGGCGGCGTGGGCGCGTACAGCCTTGCCTCTTTTATTGCAGAGACCCTGCGCTTTAATTTGCTCGGCTATCGCATTGTGCCGCTGGCATTCCTCATTCAAATTGCGGTCGGGCTGCTGGTTCCCATTGTTGCGGGGCTTGCGCCCGTTATCAGCGGCTCGCGCATCACGGTCTTACGCGCCCTCAGCGGCGATGTGGCTGGAGATGAGAACAAACCGCACAAGCAAGGCGGGCAGGAACATGTCTCTTGGCTGGACGCCCTTTTGCTGCGCCTGACTCATATATTTGCCGCGCGCGGCATTCACTTTCCGCGCCCGTTTATCATCTCCCTGCGAAACACCTTCCGCCGCCGTGGGCGTTTGATGCTGACCCTCTTTACCCTGACGATGGGCGGCGCGATCTTCATTGCGGTTTTCAATGTCCGCGTGACTTTGCATGATTACATCGGCTCCATTCAAAACTATTTCCGCGCCGATGTAACGGTGGATTTTGATGAACCCTACCGCCTGCGCGAAGTGGAACAGTTTGGCTTGCAGGTGGAAGGCGTGCAGCAAGTGGAAGGCTGGCAATATACCAGCATTGAACTACTTTATCCCGACGGCACGGTTGCAGAAAATTCCTTCGTCCTCGCGCCGCCAGCCGAGAGTAAACTGGTCACGCCGCTGCTCACGGCAGGGCGCTGGATTCGCAAGGACGATGTTCGCAAATTGGCAATCAGCGAAGCCGCGCTTGTCCCATTCCCAAACCTCAAACCTGGCGATACTGTGCAAATTAAAATTGACGGGCGCAAGGAGACCTGGGAAGTGGTGGGCATCTTCAAATTTGTTGATCAGCAAGGCATGGTGGCATACGCGCCCTACGAATATATTTCGCAAATTTCAAACCTTGCCAACCAATCCTACTCCTTCCGTGTGGTCGCAGATCGGCACGACCGCGCCTATCAAGACATGATGGCAGAAAGGCTGGATGACTACTTCCGCGAACAGGGATTCAAAGTGCGAAAAACCGAATCGGGCTTATCCTCGATGGATACCGCATCAGAGAGTTTGGATATTCTGGTGATTTTCCTGCTCATCATGGCAATTCTCACCGCCATTGTCGGCGCAATGGGCTTGACTGGCACGATGAGCATGAATGTGATGGAGCGCACGCGCGAAATTGGAATCATGCGCGCCATCGGCGCTGATGACCGCGCCGTGATGCGCACGGTACTCGCCGAAGGTCTGGTGATCGGGTTTATTTCCTTCGTGTTGGCAATCTTCCTATCCATTCCATTCACATACGCGCTTTCCGATATTGTCAGTTCGGCAGTCTTTCAAACGCCGATCAAAGTAGTTTTTACATTTTTAGGCTACGCCATTTGGCTTGGATTGGTGCTTTTGCTTTCGGTGCTTGGCTCCATTTTGCCTGCCCGCAACGCCGCCCGTTTGACCATTCGAGAAGTATTGTCCTACGAATAATTCATGCCATTGCCCGGTGGGCAGAGCGCTCTCCCCGCAATGACATCCTAATAATAAGAAGGTATGAAATGAAAAAACAAATATTAATCACCATTGCTTTGCTAACCGTCTTTTCACTTGCGCTTGCCGCTTGTGGAAATCAACCCACTTCTGTCCCCGCCACTGTGGAGCCTGTCTCTCCTGCTGAAGTGGTGGCGGAAGGTCGGCTTGAACCCATTTACGGCGTAAACCTGTTTTTTCAGGCGCGCGGCGTGGTGGAAGAAGTGTTGGTGAATGAAGGAGACTCTGTCAAACTGGGCGATGTCCTCGTGCGCCTCTCCAATGCGGGCGGGGCAGAGGCTCAGGTTGTCATTGCCCAAAATGCCTACGATGTTTTGCTCCGCAACGAAAGCGGCGACCGCGCAAAATTCTGGCAGGCATACATGGATGCGCAGATCGTGCGCGGCGATGCCGAAAAAGAATGGGATGACCTCAACGTGGATAGCATTGAAGATAATATCGAAGACGATAAAGCCACTGTTGAAGACCGCCAGCAAGATTTGAAAGACGCACAGGAAGATTTTGATAAATACAAAGACCTCGATCAAGACAACTCCAGCCGCAAGAACGCCGAAGATGATTTGGAACGAGCGCAGGAAGATTTGAATCAGGCAATTCGCTACCTTGAAGAAAATATTCGTGAGCGAGATGAAATTCGCGCCGCGTATGACGCCGCCCTTGCTGCTGAAACCGAAGCCAAACACCAGTACGAAATCAGTCTCGATGGACCCAATGCCGACCAACTGGCGCTTGTCAAAGCCAACCTGGATGCGGCAAGGGATACGCTCTCCAATTATGTGATCACCGCGCCGTTTGATGGCGTGGTGGCGGAAGTGAATGTTAAGGTGGGCGAGCAGGTCACAGTGGAAACGCGCGCCATCAGCATTGCCGATTTTCGTCAGTGGATAATTAAAACCACCGATGTGACTGAACTTGAAGTGGTCAAACTGAGCGAAGGGCAGTCTGTGTCCCTTGTTCCCGATGCCCTCCCCGACTTAATCCTCAAGGGTACGATCACCCAAATTAGTCAGGCATACACCCAGCAAGGCGGCGATATTCTTTACACCGTGCATGTCACTGTTAAAAATCCCGACCCGCGTTTGAAATGGGGCATGACCGTTGAGGCAACCTTTCAGTAAACCATTTTATGATTAGAACAATTGAGTGATTGAAAAAATAATCTTCCCGTGCAATAATAAAGTTGCTCCGAGAAAGAGCAAAACCGGGAAAACCCGGCGGCGCAAAGTCATGGGTCTACCGCTGAACTGAGCCAGGATCGCCAGACTGCCGATAAAAGCAAAACCGCTAAAAGACGGCGGCGCAAAGCCAGAGCGTCTAAAATCGTAAAATTTTATGATCAAGACCGACCGGCTTCCGAAAGGCAAAATCAGGAAAACCTGATGGCGCAAAGTCATGGGTCTACGATCACCATTTTTTTGTGATTATGACCGCCAGACTGCCGAAGAGCAATTCTTTTTACAGGGATGACTAAATTTTAGTCATCCCTGTTTGATTTTGTTCGCCAAAAATGCGGGCGCGGTTTATGG
>DYML01000074.1:6239-15912 GCA_020721605.1 Anaerolinea thermophila | reverse complement strand
GTAACGCTGGCTAAAACATATCAACTGGTTGGTGTAGTAACACAGCCAGATCGCGCTTCGGGTCGCGGGCGTGATCTAAAAGCCCCGCCAATTAAGGCACTTGCATTGTCATTAAACATTCCAGTCATGCAGCCCCAAAAAATGAGCGCCCCCGAATCTATGGCTCAACTGCGAGATTGGAATCCGGATTTAATTGTTGTGGCTGCGTTTGGGCAGATTTTAAAAAAAGAAGTTTTAAACATGCCGCGCTATGGCTGCATTAATGTTCATGCCTCTCTGCTTCCACGCTGGCGTGGAGCCGCGCCCATTAACGCCGCTCTCTTGCATGGTGACTCAGAGACAGGCGTGACGATTATGAAAATGGATGAAGGGCTTGATACTGGTCCCACGTTGGCGCGAAAATCCATCGTTTTGGGGCGCAACGATACCGCTGGCTCTGTCACTCAGGCATTATCCACTCTCGGCGCAGATTTGCTCATTGCCACTCTACCCGAATATTTTTCTGGTAACATCCCTTCTGTTTCTCAACCACTTGAAGGCGCAACCTACGCGCCGATGTTAAAGAAGGAAGATGGCTTGCTCAATTTCACACACCCCGCCATTGGCTTGGAACGGCGCGTGCGTGCCATGAATCCGTGGCCTGGGGCATGGCTGATTTGGAATGGAAACCCGCTCAAAGTCTTGCGTGCATCCACTTTTGATGGAGAAACTGGCTTGGTCAGCGGCGCCCGATTTACAGTGGCAGGAATCCCCGCCATTCAATCTACCGAAGGGGCGCTGCTTTTGGAAGAAGTTCAACCTGCCGGTCGTAAAATGATGTCGGGTAAATCTTTTTTAGCTGGCGCGCGAGACTGGTCTGCGTAGCGAGTTAAGCCCCTCAGGGTTATAAAATACTCTCGATCATAAATTGCGGCAAAAGCGCACCTTGTGACCGAATTGGGTATATTTTTAAATCATATTTTTGGAGAAAAAATGTTTAATTCAAAAGTGTTTCTTGCCGAATTTATCGGCACCTTTGCGCTGATATTTGTTGGCTTGAGCGCAGGTATTGTTAATTCCGATTTAATCGGTATTGCCATTGCGTACGGTCTGACAATGGCTGTCTTTGTATACGCCTACGGGCATGTTTCCGGCGCGCATTTTAACCCTGCTGTCACCTTTGGTCTGGCATTAAATGGCACAGTCAAATGGGCGCAGGCTGTGGTTTATTGGGTTGCTCAATTTGCAGGCGCGATCTTGGCAGTTTTCTTTTTGAAAACACTGGTTGAATCACTCGGCGCCGACATTAGCGGGGTGGTAACCGTTGGCGCATTAAATGAGCCGCAACCGATTTTGGCGATGGTCGTTGAAGCAATCTTGACCTTCTTCCTTCTTAACACAATTTTGCAGACAATGGTGAACGGCAAGAACAGCATCTTTGCTGGCTGGGCAATTGGCGCAACTTTGGCGCTTGCCACCTTAATTGGTATTCCATTTACGGGCGCTTCGCTCAACCCTGCGCGCACACTTTCCACCGCTATTTTTGCCGCGCCTAGCCTAACCAGCGTATATACCTATGTGATCTATTTCTTTGGACCTTTACTTGGCGCAACGCTGGCTGTGATTGTGTCTAACTTCTTAAACGGCACAGCTGAAGAAGAAATGGAAGAAGATGAAGAAAATACCGAGGTGGAAGAAGCGCTCTCTGCGGGTGAGTAATTGGGGTTTGCCGTGCAGCCTCGCGCGGCAACTTTGAACTTTTCAAACAAATCGGGCAACGCCTCAAGTAGTTTAAAGACTGCCCAATTTTGTTGTTGTGACGAAAAAAGCAGTTTCTGCCCAATGAGCAGAAACTGCTTTTTTGATGAACCCATAAAACTATCCTAACTCGGACAAGCCGACCTTCGGCAAAAAGGATTCAACCATAAAGGCAACAAAGGCAACAAAGGAACACAAAGGAAAACCTAACAAATACTTCGTGACCCTTTGTGACCCTTCGTGGTTCAAAAAATTCTTGTCGCTGCGCGAAAAGCAAACATTTAACTTCTAAGTTCCTAAAAGCCAATCTTTGCGGCGTCCATTGGGCTTTTTTTTAGCCTTGCTTCTGAGCGGGCGCGTCATAAAATATATGCTAAAATTTACGCCCTTTGTAAGTTTTGGAGAAAAAATATGCAAGATGAAATGCCAGCTGTTAATCCATCTCAAAATATTCCGCTCACTGATGCCATTGCCGCGCGCCGCACCTTTGCCATTATTTCTCATCCCGATGCGGGCAAAACCACGCTGACCGAAAAACTGCTTTTATACGGCAACGCCATTGAACTGGCGGGCAATGTTCGCGCCCGCCGCAACCAACGCTCCACCACCTCCGACTGGATGGAAATGGAGCGCGAGCGCGGTATTTCCATCACGTCCACCATCCTTCAATTTCCTTACCAGGAATATATTGTCAATTTGTTGGATACCCCCGGACATCAGGACTTTTCTGAAGATACCTACCGCACCCTCTCGGCAGTGGACAGCGCGGTAATGGTCATTGATGCCGCCAAAGGCATAGAACCACAAACCCTAAAATTATTTCAAGTCTGTCGTAAGCGCGGCATTCCTATTTTCACTTTTATTAACAAAATGGATAGACCCGCCCGCGACCCGCTAGACCTGCTGGATGAGATTAAAAAAGTGCTGGGCATGGAACCCATCCCCATGAATTGGCCCATCGGAGATGGACCAGACTTTCGCGGCGTGTATGACCGTGCCGCGCAGGGCGTGTATTTGTTTGAGCGCACAGAACGCAACGAGCGCATGGCTCCCGAAGTATTTATGTCTCTTGATCAACTTGCAAAAAATGCGACAATATCCCAGCGCCGTTTTAACGAACTGGCAGAAAGCATCTCCCTTTTGGATGAAGCGGGCGTAGTCTTTGACCATGAAAGTGTGTTGAACGAAAAACAAACCCCCGTTTTTTTTGGCAGCGCCGTTACAAATTTTGGCGTGCGCTTGTTTCTTGACACCTTTGTAAAATATGCCCCGCCGCCCCAGCCCTACCAAAGTAATGCAGGTCAAATTCACCCGACTGCGCCGCAATTTTCAGGCTTTATCTTTAAAATTCAAGCCAACATGAATCCCAAGCACCGTGACAGCGTTGCCTTTTTGCGAATCTGTTCCGGGCGCTTTGAACGCGGCATGAATTTAATTCACAGCCAAAGCGGAAAGACCTTGCGCTTACTGCGCCCTTACAAGCCTTTTGCCAACGAGCGCGAAATTTTAGACGAAGCCTTCCCCGGCGATGTTTTGGGCATTCCAAACAACGGTGAGTTTGCCATCGGCGATACGCTTTGCAGCCAGCAGACCATTCAATTTGCATCCATTCCGCGCTTTCAGCCGGAGCATTTTGCCCTGCTGAGAAATACCGATTTGAGCAAACAGAAGCAATTTGCCAAAGGCTTGCAGCAACTTGAAAGTGAAGGCGCAGTTCAAATTCTTTACAATTTAAACGCATTCAAGCGTGAGCCAATTTTGGCAGTGGTTGGTCAATTACAATTTGATGTGGTGCAGGCGCGGCTTAAATCTGAATATAACGTCCCAACGGGTTTGGAAAGATTGCCGCATGTCCTCCTGCGTTGGATAAAAGGCACAGACGCCGATGTTGAAAGTCTGCCCAACCGCAGTGAAGCCATAATCGCCCGCGATTCTCGCAATCAGTGGGTTGCATTATTCAGCACCCCTTTCTTTATGAAATATTACGCCGAGAAGCACCCCGCGTTACGCTTTGTGGATATTACAGAAAACGAGGCGGAGTAGTTGCTGTACCGCCTTTCAATCTCAAGTGCATAAAATCTGGTATCATCTCGAAAACATGGGGAAAGGTGACAGTCACCTGCTATCAAACAAGGAGTTGGCATGGCAACTATTCTAACGTGGCTGCGAAAGTGGTACTTCATTCCTCTGCTGTTTTTCATCTCAGCATTGGCTTATTTGCCGCACATTGCAGACTTTGGCTACTTTAGAGATGACTGGTACTTAATGTATTCTGCCAACGCCCTGGGCGCAAAAGCCTTTCAGGGAATTTACGCCATAGACCGCCCGGCGCGGGCTTTTGTCATGTCTGCCGCATATTCTCTGTTTGGCATTAACCCACTTTATTACAATATTTCGGCATATCTCTTTCGCGTATTGGGGGCAATTGCTTTTCTCTGGTCTTTGCGAATGCTCTTTCCCCGCCAGCGTTTAGACATGATGATTGCCGCCATTTTATTTTTAATCTACCCCGGCTTTGTTTCTTCCCCCAATGCCATTGACTACCAGTCGCAGCAGATTGGCTTATTTTTGGCTTACTTATCCATTGGGTTGGGCGTAAAAGCGGTTTTTTGCACGCGCCCAATTTACCGCCGCGCGTTGTGGGCGGCATCTATTTTGCTCACCTGGGCATACCTGGGTCTGGTTGAATATTTCTTTGGCTTGGAATTTTTGCGCTTCGCCATTTTTGCGCTTCTGGCAGGTAGGGCAGCCGATAGGCAGGTTTGGGCTTTTATTAAAGAAACTTTTTTGCGCTGGCTGCCCTTCTCCATCGGTTCATTGGGATTTATCCTCTGGCGCTTCTTTATTTTTGAATCGGAACGAAAAGCAACCGATCTGGGCGCGCAACTAAAAATCTTTTCGGCTTCTCCTTTATTGGTTGGCGTAGATTGGGCAACCAACCTCCTCAAAGATGTATTTGAAGTATTAATACTCTCGTGGAGCATTCCGCTAATCAACGTCTGGAATATTTCCTTGCGCTTGCGCGAACAATTTTTTGGCGCAATTTTGATACTGCTTTCAGCCCTTATCATTTTGGCTTTGTTTTGGTTTGAACACGAAAAAGAAACAGACGAAAAAAATCAGGGCAACTGGCAGGCAGAAGCCTTTTGGCTCGGATTCACCTCTGCCGTTGCCGGCTTTATCCCCGTCATTTTATCCAACCGCAACGCCGATTTTTACGGGCTTTCACGTTACATGCTCGCCAGTTCATCTGGCGCAGCGCTTGTTGTAACGGTTTTTATTCACCAACTGCGCTCGCCGAAATTTCGTTACCTGTTTCTTTGTGTTATGGTCGGCACATCTGTCCTTACCCACTATCTGAACGGCATTCAATGGGCGCGTTCATCACAAGCCATGCAAAATTTTTGGTGGCAGGTTGCATGGCGCATTCCGCAACTAAAAGCAGGAACTGCCCTCGTAGCCAACTACTCGCACAGCGCAATAGAAGAAGATTATTTTATTTGGGGACCCGCCAACCTTATTTACCAACCCCAAAGCGCAGATTTAGAAAAAAATCGCCCAGCTATTTGGGGCATTGTCCTCACGCGTGAAAATGCCGCCGCCATTGCTTCAAAGTCTGCGCCTGTGGCAATTAATCGGCGCTCCATTTTGACTTATATGGATTACAGAAATACACTCATTTTGACCCAACCCACCTCTGCCTCATGTGTGCAAGTCATAGATGGCGCCGCCCCCGTAACTTCTGAATTGGAGCAATACGATATTCAATTAATTGCCAATCAATCGGATCAAAATAATATTTTGACCAACACCCAAGCCCCGCCGCCGCTGCCAGCCGTATTTGGACCAGAACCCAAACATGGCTGGTGCTACCTTTATCAGAAGGCTGGGTTGGCATATCAGCGCGGCGACTGGCAGGCAGTTTTGGATTATGCAAAAACTGCAAAAGCACAACGAGTCTCTGCCGCCGACCCAGTGGAGTGGATGCCTTTTGTACAGGCAGCCATGTTCCTCAATGATCGTGAAACGGTATTGGAGATTGCGCCCCAAATAAAGAAAAGCCCCGTCCTTACCAGACAAGCCTGCCGAGTTTTTACCGACCTGCCCAACCTTGAGGCTTCCGCCAGAAAATTCGCCCAGCAAGTATTTTGCTCTGGCAGCGAATGAGCCTGCCTTTTTTACACCCTCTGCGCCAGGTCTCTTTGTGCGCATGGTAAAATCCCATTTATGACTTTCAAAAACGCAAGCGTTGATCTTGTTATCCCTATCTTTAATGAAGATGGGGTAATTCAGCAGGTACACCAGCGGATTTGTGACGTGATCAACCCGCTGGCATATGATTTTCATTTTATCTATGTGGATGATGGATCGCGCGATGGCACAGTGGCTGCCCTTCAAAAAATCGCAACAGAAGATTTGCGTGTAACCTTACTGCAACTGAGCCGTAATTTTGGGCATCAAGCCGCGCTAACTGCCGGCATGGATGCCTCACGAGCCGAGGTGGTTATCACCCTGGACGGAGACGGTCAGCACCCGCCAGAGATGATTCCCGAAATGCTGGCGCTCATCCGCCAGGGCTATGATATTGTTCAAACACAACGCCTAGACTCAACACAGCCCGCATCTTTCAAAAAATGGACTTCCGGTTTTTTTTATCGCCTCATCAACGTCATCAGCGGCACACAGGTTTTATCGGGCGCAGCTGACTTTCGCGCGTTAACGCGCCCCGCTGTTAACGCGCTAAAAGCCATGCCCGAATATCACCGCTTTCTGCGCGGCATGGTGGCTTGGATTGGCTACTCCACCGTTATTTTGCCTTACCAGCCCGCCGAGCGAATTAGCGGCATCTCTAAGTATTCTTTGAACAAAATGACCCGTCTGGCAATGGATGCCATTTTTTCATTCTCGCTTATGCCGCTTTACCTTGGGCTAAGTTTGGGCGGTTTCTTCTTTCTGCTCGCCGCCATTGAGGTGGCGTACGTCCTCTCTTTTTGGATTACAGGCAGCGCCTCCACGCTTGCCCCAGGCTGGAGTTCCTTGATGTTTATGATCTTAATTGTTGGCGGCATATTGATGATTCTGCTGGGTTTCATTGGCGTGTATGTCGGTTATATTTTTCAAGAAGTGAAACACAGACCCATCTATTTGCTCAAAGGAGAGCCATCTGATGAATGATGTCCGCCCGCAGCCTTTTCAAATTACCTTGTTGCGGCACGGCGAGTCAATCGGCAATGCCGAATCACGCTGGCAGGGACAGTCTGACTTTGCCCTGACGGATAACGGGCGCGAACAAGCATACGCATTGGCGCAGCGCTGGCGCAAGGGAAATGTTACCTTTGACTTTTTAATCTCCAGCCCTTTGCTGCGCGCAAAAGAAACAGCAGAAATTATTGGCTCTGTGCTGAACCTGCCTGTGGAACTTGACCCGCTGTGGCTGGAACGCAATAATGGAGAGTTTTCTGGTCTGACCGCGCACGAAGTTCGCCAAAATTTTCAACACCCGCTTTTTTTTACACCCTACGACCCGGTAGGCAGAGACGGCGAAGGGGATTGGCAGTTGTTTTTGCGCGCCGGGCAGGCTTTGCACTGTTTACTGCAACGCAGCCCCGCCCGCTACTTAATCGTCTCGCACGGCGGTTTGCTTAACCAGGTGATGCACGCCATTGTGGGCATTACCCCGCAGGCAAATAATGCCGGCACACGCTTCCGCTTTGGCAATACCGCCTTTGCCCAATTGGTCTATTATCCACACCAACATCGTTGGACGATTGACAAACTCAACGACCATGCGCATTGGGTGGATGCGGATTAAGGGCAGGATGTGATAAGTAATTAGTGATTGGGTAATTCGTAATTAGGTTTTTTGGGCGAAGGTCTTTTTTATTCATCCTTCATCCTTGATAATTCATCCTTTGTTTTTCTGAGGCAATTTTGCAATCATCCACCATCTCCACCATAAAATCATCAGATCGTTTGAATGTCCTTGTTTTTGGCGCGGGCGCCATTGGCACATACTTTGGCGGCTCGCTTGTTCTGGCAGGGCATCATGTTGTCTTTGTGGAGCAACCAAAGATGGTCGGCGAACTGCGCGAGCATGGGCTTCGCCTTGATCTTACAATTGACGACAGAAGAAAAACAAAAGATGCGTTTGTGATTGAGCCGCGTTCTTTTGTGATTCAGCCGTCATTAGAAGAAGCCCTAAAATTTGGACCCTTCGATGTTGCCCTCTTCGCATTGAAATCTTTTGACACGCCCGCCGCCCTCGAAGGCATGAAACCCTTTGCCGATAAATTGCCGCCCATTTTATGCCTCTCCAATGGTGTGGAAAATGAACAGTCCATTGCCCGCGCATTTGGACCAGAAAAGGTTATTTATGGCACAGTCACCACAGCCATTGGCAGGCGCGGCGCGGGCGATATTATATTGGAAAAATTACGCGGCATGGGCGTTGCAGCGGGACACCCGCTTTCAGAAAAACTAACTGCCGCGTTGGATGGCGCATATCTTAACTGCCGTTTGTACCCCGAACCACACAGCATGAAATGGTCTAAACTGCTGACCAACCTGGTTGCCAATCCCACCTCTGCCATTTTGAACATGACTGCGGCGCAGGTCTTTGCAAACCCCCAGTTATACAAAATTGAAATTGAAATGCTAAAAGAATGCCTGGCTGTCATGCGGGCGCAAGGTTTGGAGGTGGTTGATCTGCCAGGCACGCCCGTTAAGTTATTGGCTTTTTCCACTCAACTACCGCTTTGGCTTTCCAAGCCTTTTCTCTCCCGTGCGGCTGGCAGCGGGCGCGGCGCAAAAATGCCTTCATTTCACATTGACTTATATTCCGGGCGCGGTCAAAGTGAAGTGGACTATTTGCACGGTGCAATTGTGCGTGAAGGCAAAAGACGCGGTATTCCCACCCCGACCAATGAATTGCTGACGCATACGCTGCTGGCTCTAACCAACAAGCAAATTCCGCTTGAAGAATACGACAACCAGCCTGAAAAATTGTGGAACGCGTTAAAAGGTTTGAAGGTTTGAAGGTTGAGCCACTCAAACTTGTAAACCTGTAAACTTTCAAACGAGAAAAAATGTCTATAAAATTTACCGAATCCAACAAAGACATCGAACTTCACCTCCCTGACGGGCGGGTACTCTCTGCGCCGCGCGGTACACCCGTAGGCGACTTTTTACGCCTTGTGTCAGATGATTTTGGCGCGCCGATTGTCGCCGCTATCATCAACAATGAAATCCATGAATTAACATACCCAATTGAGAGCGAGGCGCATTGCATTCCCGTTACTATGGATCGCGCCGACGGAGCGCGGATTTATCGCCGTTCACTCATCTTTCTGCTTGAACTTGCTTTTTCCAACCTCTTTTCCAAAGGAAAACTCACCATAGATCATTCTGTTTCATCGGGCGGGTTTTACTGCCAGGTGACTGAGCGCAACGCGCTGACCGAGGACGATCTTGCCGCGCTCAAAAGCCAAATGCAAAACCTTGTGCAGCAAGATCATCCATTTGGTCGCAAACAGATTCCCATTCAAGAAGCCATTCAATATTTCACCCAACTTGGCTACGAAGATAAAGTGCGCTTGTTTTCACATCGCCAGAAAAATTATCTCACGTTATACAGCCTCGGCGAGCGCATGGACTATTTGCACGGCTACATGGTTCCTTCCACCGGCTATTTGCGCTGGTTTGACCTTAACCTAACCAATGGCGGCTTCACGCTGCAATTTCCGCGCCGACACGCGCCCACCGCTCTTGAGCCAATGGGCGACTACCCAAAATTATTAAATACCTTCCGCCAATATGGTGACTGGCTGACGCGCCTGGACATTGATAATGTTGGCTCGCTCAATGATGCCATTCAAGCCGGGCGCGCCGATGAAATTGTGCTTGTTTCTGAGGCGCTGCACGAACAAAATGTGGCAGA
>DYML01000074.1:0-6139 GCA_020721605.1 Anaerolinea thermophila | reverse complement strand
GCGCCTTGCGCAGGATATTGAAAAACTGCTCAACGGCGATAAAGTTCAATTGCCGCGTTACAACTTTAAATCGGGCGTGAGTGAACTGGGCGATGTGATTCAACTAAAGGATGGGCAGCCGCTGATCCTTGAAGGCATTCACGGCATGAACCCGCGCCTGATTTCTGATCGCTGGGCTGGCGCCGCGTTTCGCATTTATGTCTCTGCCCTGACCCAACTTAACCTCGACCGTCATAATCGTGTTTCCACCACCGATACGCGCCTGATTCGGCGCATGGTGCGTGACGCCCGCGAGCGCGGCTATTCCGCCACTCAAACCATCAGCGGCTGGGAATCTGTGCGGCGCGGCGAAAAACGTCACATCTTCCCCTACCAAGAAAATGCCGATGTCATGTTTAACTCGGCGTTGGTCTACGAACTTGCCGCGCTCAAGCCGCTGGTAGAGCCGCTCTTGCGTCAGGTTCAGCACCGCGCGCCTGAATTTATTGAAGCCCGCAGACTTCTGGCTTTTTTGGAATGGTTTTTGCCGCTTGATGCCAGTTCCATTCCTGCCAATTCTATTGTGCGTGAGTTTTTGGGCGGCTCCAGTTTGAAGGATTTTAAAATCTGGCGCGGGTAAAAAAACAAAGTTGAAGGATGAAAAAGACCCTCAACCCTCAACCCTCAACCTTTATCCCTCAACCTTTTTCCCATGCAACCTTCCCTCTTTTCCTCCGTTCATCTCACCGTATCACAACTTACTTTTCATATTCGTAAACAATTGGAAAACGACCCCACTTTGCAGGATGTTTGGGTGGAGGGAGAAATTTCCAATCTGTCTCGCCCTGCTTCGGGGCATATTTATTTCACCCTTAAAGATAAAACCGCCTCTCTGCGCTGCGTGATGTGGAAGCAAGATGCGGCGCGCCTGCGCACCGTTTTGCAAGAGGGCATGGCAATTGAAGCGCACGGGCGCATTACCGTGTACGAGCCGCAGGGAACGTATCAACTTGCGGTTAATCTGATTCAACCCAAAGGCGAAGGCGCTTTGTATCAGGAATTTCTGCGGCTCAAAGCCACGCTTGAAGCCGAAGGTCTTTTTGATATGGATCGCAAGCGACCCATTGCCGAACAGCCGCGCGTTATTGGTATTGTCACCTCGCAAACGGGCGCGGCGCTGCGTGACATGCTCAACACCCTGCGCCGCCGCCTGCCGTTGGTACAGGTCATTCTTGCGCCTTCCCCTGTGCAGGGTGTGGAAGCCCCGCCCGCATTGGTTAATGCCATTCAATCACTCAACCATTTATCACCAGATGTTATTCTGTTGGCGCGCGGCGGCGGCTCTATTGAAGACTTGTGGGCATTTAATGATGAAAGGCTGGTACGCGCCGTTGCCGATTCTGCCGTTCCCATCATTTGCGGCGTGGGGCATGAAACCGATTTCACCCTTTGCGATTTTGCCGCCGATCTGCGCGCGCCCACGCCCACTGCCGCTGCGGAATTGGCAACTCAAACCACAGTGGATGATTTACAAGACCTGCTTGCTTCTTACTTTTCGCGCCTTTCTTCTGCCACCCTGTACCTGGTTGCTGAACAAAGGGCTTTTGTCTCCGCTTTGAGAGCGCGGCTAAAGTTTGGCTCGCCTGAACGGCGCATTCAATCTCAATCTCAACGCCTCGACGAACTTGCGCGGCGCGCCTCTTCTGCATTGCAGCACCGCATTCAATTACAATCGAACCACATTGGCGGCATATCAAAACGGCTGCTGTCATTAAACCCCCAGGGCATTCTCTCTCGCGGATACGCCATCATCACCCGAAAAGAAGATGGCGCAGTGGTTTCAACCCTATCCCAGGCGCACGGCGGAATGAAAGTTCGTGTCAGTGACGGCGAGTTTGAAGTGCGAAGCGAACCGTAAAAAGCGAGAAGTAAAAAGTAAATTGGGTCTCGGTGCGCCTCTCTAAACCCATTCGAGACTACTCGACCAACATTGGAGAAATTATGGCAAAGACATCAAAAAACTTAACGACCTCTGAATTGGCAATTGAAAGCCTGCCCTATGAACAAGCCTTGATTGAGCTTGAAAGCATTGTTGAATCTTTGGAGAGTGAACAGAACCCTTTGGATGTATCGCTCAAACTTTTTGAACGCGGGCAGGCTTTGGCGGCGCATTGCAGTTTACTGCTGGAATCTGCCCACCTTAAGGTGCAAAAACTGGTCGGCGAATCACTTCTTCCGTTTGAGGAAGAATCCGAATGAATCCGCTTGCCATATTTGAAAATAAAGTTTTGCTTTCTGTGTTAATTGGCTGGCTTCTGGCGCAGGCATTGAAAATTCCCACCGAATATTTGCGCTCACGGCGTTGGATGTGGGCAATGTTTTTTGCCGCAGGCGGTATGCCTTCCTCTCATTCCGCTTTGTTGGTTTCTGGCACATTATCTGTCGGCTTGTATTATGGCTTTGATGATCCGCTTTTTGCCATTGCCGTTGCCATTACCATGATTGTGGTTCACGATGCGGCTGGCGTGCGCCGACAGGCAGGCATTCACGCCGAGCGCATTAATCTGCTGTTTGAACAATTATTAAAAGGTCACTTGTGGGATGAAAAAGCGCTGAAGGAAGTGATTGGACACACCCCGCTGGAAGTGGTGGGCGGAATTTTACTGGGGTTTTTTGTGGCGATTACCCAATGGCTGCTTTTGCCCTAACCAAATGATCTTCTGGCGAGGAAGCCGCTACCCTTTTTTTAGCCTTCTTAAAACTCCATTGAGCATATATTGTAATTCTGGCACGCGCAGAAACCAAAGCAGGGCAATATAAGCGCCGCCTCCAATCATCACCCCCACGGGCGCTAAAATCCACGCGCTCAGGTGGCAGCCGAGCGTCAGCCAGCCGTAAATGGCAGCCGACATTCCCAGTGCGGCAACCGCCGAGGGGATTGCGCCGCGCAGAATGTAATTTCCCTCAATTCCGCGCAGACGTTTTTGCATCACAAGGAATAAGGCAATTGCTTCAAGCGTGGTTGCCAGTGAATTTGCCAGCGCCAGCCCGCCGTGCGGCATCCAGCCGAGGGCTTCAAATAGTTTAATGAACAACAGGCTAAACAGGATATTTAAGCCCATTGCCGCAGCGCCAATGAGAACGGGCGTTTTTGTATCGTGTTGGGCGTAAAAGGCGCGAGTCAAAATTTCCATGATCGAATGTGCCACCATGCCCGCCGCATACCATAGCAGCGCCCATGCCACAATTTGCACGGCGTATTCATCAAACTCGCCGCGTTGATACAAAAGCGAAATTATCGGCTGCCGCAGCAGAATTAACCCCAGGCTGGCAGGCAGTGCCAGTAAAATCACTGCCCGCAGTGTTGCCGCCAGTGAAGCGCGCATTTCATCCTGCTGCCCCAGCGCGTGTTGTGTCGAAAAAGTTGGCATGACCGCAATCGCCGCCGACTGGGCAATCACCGCCTGCGCCATCAGCATCAGCGAGAAGCCGTAATACAAACCCGTTACACTGCCGCTGACCATTTGTGAAGCCAGCCAGGTGTTCACCCAAAAATTTAATTGCACAATTGCCACGCCCAGCAGGCGCGGACCCATGAGCGTGAGAACTTGGATGACGTTTGAATCATGCAGACCGAGTGAGAAGCGAGAAGTGAGAAGTGAGAAGTTTGGCAGTTTGGTGAGCGAGGGGATTTGGATGAGCAGATAGAAAACCGCGCCGATCACCACGCCCCAGGCGAGTCCGTAAATTCCCATTGAGGGTGAAAGAAAGAGCGCGCCAAAGATAATTCCAAGTTGATACACCGCGGGCGTGAGCGCAGGCACGAGAAATATTTGGTGCGCGTTGAGAATGCCCACGAACAGCCCGCCCAAGCCAAATAGCACGGCTGAAATTAATTGAATGCGCAAAAGCGAGATGGTTAGATCAAAGAGCAGCGGGTCTTCTGAAAGCCCTGGCGCCAGCGCGTAACGCACCACCTGAGGCGCAAAAAATGCCACCAGCAGGGCAAGCAGGCTGAGAGTCAGTGTGACCGCGTTTGCAATGGATGCGGCAAGCCGCCAGGCGGATTCTTTTTCATGCCGTGCCAGCAACCCGGTAAAGGTGGGAATAAATGCCGAGCCGAGCGCGCCGCCCGCCACCAGCAAAAATAAAGTTTCACTAACGCGGTTTGCCGCGAAGAATGCATCAAGTTCGGGCGAGGCGCCGAAGGTGTGCGCCACAATCACGCCGCGCACCAACCCGGTGATTTGTCCCAAAAAAATGGCGATCATTACCGTGCCTGCCGCGCGCGCAATTTGTTGATTTGCAGTTGATTCTTTCATAGGGTGGCGGGATTATAATCGCTTCGGGAGAGATTACTTTTATGCAGAAGACATTGACCTACATTTTTGTTCTTTTGATTTTAACAACCGCCTGCCAATCTGTCACGCCGAGAGGGAATTCTGTGCCGCCTGCTTCTTTTTTGCCTGTGACCGAAGCGGCTGATCAGTCACCTGCCGCCCTAAAGGAAATTCCGCTTGGCGCGGGCTACGGTGTGGACGGCGGCTGGTTCGAGTTATATTTTACCGATCCGCAAAGCCCGCTTGCCTCACAAGAAACTGGCGGACCCGATTCTCACCTTGCAGCCGCAATTGATTCTGCCCGCCTAACGGTGGATGTTGCCATTTACAGTTTGAGCCTTAACAGCGTGCGCGATGCCTTAATCCATGCCCACAAGCGCGGCGTGCAAGTTCGCATGGTGATGGAAAGTGAAAACCTGGATCGCTCTGACCCGCAAAAAATACAAGAGGCGGGCATTCCCATTTTGGGAGACCGCCGCGAAGGACTCATGCACGATAAATTCGTGGTAATTGATCATTCCGAGGTCTGGCTTGGATCAATGAACTTCACCGACTCAGGCGGCTACACCGACAACAATAATCTGATGCGCATTCGCTCGGTAAAGGTGGCAGAGAACTACACCAAAGAATTTGAAGAGATGTTTGTAGATGATAAATTCGGCGATGATGTGGTGGCTGAGACTCCAAATCCGCAGGTGACGATTGACGGCACGCCAATCACCGTCTATTTTTCACCCGATGACGGCGTGCAGGCTAATTTTGTTGATCTGGTAAACAACGCGCAAGAGAGCATTTATTTCATGGCTTTTTCTTTTACGTCTGATGAAATCGGCGCTGCGGTGCGCGCTCGCGCAAAAGATGGGGTAACGGTTGCAGGCGTGATGGAAACCGAACAGATTAATTCCAATATCGGCACGGAATTTGATCCATTTCAACAGGCGGGGCTGGATGTGTTGCCAGACGGCAATGAAGGATTAATGCACCACAAAGTAATGGTCATTGACGAGAATACTGTGATTCTTGGGTCGTACAACTTTACCAACAGCGCTGAGACCCGCAATGATGAGACGTTGATTGTGGTTTACAACGAGCAAATTGCGGCGCAATTTATGGCTGAATTTCAGCGCGTGTACGCGCAAGCGCAAGCCGCGCAATAAGACATGCGCATTTGGCTGCCCCGCCTGCTGATCGGCATTGTCACCGCCTGGAATTTGCAAGCCGCTTTTGCCTTTA
The DNA here is from genome assembly GCA_020721605.1 of Anaerolinea thermophila. Lineage (GTDB taxonomy): Bacteria > Chloroflexota > Anaerolineae > Anaerolineales > Villigracilaceae > Villigracilis. The sequence goes on along the minus strand of DYML01000074.1, from coordinate 587 downwards.
TCTTCGCCCCCAGCGGATTTGTCCGCGCCTACGAACTTTCGGGCATCCCAGGTGAAGCCGCCATTCGCGGATTTGGCATCCTGTTCCTGATGTGGAACGTGCCGTATCTGTTCGCAGTCAAAGACCCAATCCGCTATTCAGAGGCATTGACCTTTGCCTTGCTTATGCAATTCATCGGCTTGATCGGGGAAACTTACATCCTCTTCACGCTGACCGTGGAACACATTCTCCTGAAAACTTCCATTTTGCGCTTTATCATCTTTGATGGGACAGGCTTATTCCTGCTGGCAATTGCGCGACTGTTTGTGCAAGATAAAAAATCTTAGCGCTCTTCGCGTTCTTTGTGGTTGAATGGTTTTAGCAATGGATTCGCATATATCATTGCCATTTCGACTAAAATAGATTAAATTAACGCACCTAGCACGCACGTTCTAACCTAGACTTCGGAAGTCTTTAAGACTTCCGAAGTCTGAACACTCAGGAGAGAATTACATGGCAGACTCAAACTTTTACCTCGGACGTTTGGTGGACGCGAAAACCGCGAAACCCACAACCGCCCCCGTTTTATATGACCCCGCAGATTTAAC
>DYML01000073.1 GCA_020721605.1 Anaerolinea thermophila | reverse complement strand
AACGTCCCAATGCGCTCGACCATGCCGCGCATCTCGTGCGCCACGCCGAACACATATTGCAAATCATCGCGGCTGAATTGTTTGACAGATAAAATATCCTTCCCATACCAATCGGCATTTTTATTTTCGCCAAACGGCAGATGGGGGTTGAGGGGTGGGGTAGGCATTTGTTTTAGTCTCCTTTGGTTTATGTCGTTGCGAGGGCGATAGCCCGAAGCAATCTCCCAATGATGAGGAGATTGCTTTGGCGGAAGTGCGCCGCCTCGCAATGACATTTATTTGGGTGAATCGGGACTCTGGTGTACGCTGGGAGCGAATCCCGTTGAATCATATTTTTCTACGCCTCAGCATTTTTTCCTGACGACGGGTGGGGCTGGTTGCTGTTTTAAGAGGCATTTTCTACCTGTTGCCAAAAGGCACACAAAATGCTAGAATCGGCGCATGAAATACTTCTCGTGGAACGAAGACAAAAACGAACTTTTGAAATCAGAGAGACAGGTTTCATTTGAAGATATTGTCTTTTACATTGAAAAAGGCTTCCTGTTGGACGTGCTGGAACATCCCAATCAGGAGAAGTATAAAGGACAAAAAATATTCATAGTGCAGATTGATGATTACGTTTACCTCATACCTTTTATCGAAAACGAACATGAGGTTTTTCTAAAAACGATTATTCCGAGCCGCAAAGCAACAAAGAAGTATTTGAAAGGTGATGAAAAATGAGCGACCTAAAACTCCAACAAGATGAACTGGAACTTCTCGCTTCGTATGAAGCCGAAGAGTGGAAATCTGTCAAGAAATTGAAGGAACAAAAAGAACAATACCGCGCTTATGCCCGCGCAACTTTCCGCAAGGAGAAACGCGTCAATATCCGCATTTCGGAAAAAGACCTGCTTGATCTGCAAAAAAGAGCCATCCGTCAGGGCATCCCATATCAAACTTTATTGTCCAGCGTCCTGCATAAATACGCAAACGGCGCGTTGACCGAAAAATAAAAATACTCACTTCACATTGAATACCCCGCCCTGTTTTGGTGGGGTATTTTGATTCGTTTCTCATGCCCGCGCACAAACTGACCGATCTCTTCAAACGCCATTTTACTTTCAGGGATCGCATCCCCCACCACCTGCCAGACATGCCACAAGCCACCCCAAACTTTGAGCGAGACGTCCACGCCAGCGGATTTGGCTTTTTCGGCAAGCGCAATTGCATCGTCCAGCAAAACTTCATCACCGCTGACCTGGATCAACAGCGGCGGGAAATTGTGAAAGTCTGCAAAAATTGGCGAGACCAGCGGGTTGCCCAAATTTTCTTTGTTGGTGTAAGCCAGCGCCCATTCGCGCAAGGTTTCTGTATTCAGCATGGCTTCAGTTTTTGAGTTTGTAATGTGAGATAGACCCTGCATGGTTAGGTCAGCCCACGGGGACATGCAAATCACAGCGGCGGGAAGTTCATCACCCTGATCCCGAAGCGCAAGCACAGCCGCGACGCATAATCCGCCGCCAGCCGAATCGCCAGAAATGAGGATGTCCTTGGACGGGTATCCCTGCCTTAAAAGCCAGCGATATATTTTCAACACATCATCCAGCGCCGCCGGGAAGGGATGTTCGGGCGCGAGGCGATATGCAGGCAAAAAAACATTCACCTTCAGCGTTTGCGCCATCAGGATGCACATCCGCAGATACGATGCAGTCGAGCCAGTCACATACCCGCCGCCGTGAATGTGCAAAAGCGCTTTTGATTGATCCACGCCTGCGGGACGTATCCAAGCCGCGTCAGTTCCGCCGACGTGAATATTCTCAACTTCAACATTTTTTGGGAGACGCCCGATGAATTTACCTGCGCTGGCATCCTGCGCACGAATTTCAAAAATGGTCATGCGCTTGTCTTTGTACATTTTGCGAACAACATATTTCCAAAAGTGACTTCTCAAACTGCGTCTCATATCTTCTCCACTTATAAAAACTTCCGAAGCCTTGATGACTTCGGAAGTTTTGAACTATAACCCTGTGGGCGGCTCCACATCCAAACCGTTTTCGCGGGCGATTTCCTCAAAGATGATTTCGATGTCATCAATAAAATGATCGAGCCCATCCACCTTGTCGGCAAAGTCTGCGCCGAGGAAGCCCAACTCACCTGCCGCCTTCTGCCAGAAGTTAAAATGGTCGCCTTCCAAAACCTCTGCGGCGGAAGTCCAAGTATTCAGCAACGACCAAATCGCGGCAAAAGGCATATCCCCTTCGAGCATGGCTTTGATGGCTTTCTCGTAATAATTGGCGCGGGCGGGGTGAATGCGGGCATCCACATTGGGATTCTCGCTGGCAAGTTTATAGGCGATTTTCCAATCGGAAAACCAGAGTTGAAGTTTGTCTAAATCCACGCGGGTTGAGCCGAGCAGGTTGAAGGCTGCCGCCGCCAGGTTGGGCTTGCCTGCGGCTTCGGCGCGGGCGGGGAACTCCAGCAAAAGTCGGCGTTCCTGAATGGGCGGACCGCTCAACTCCGCAACCGCGTTCAGCGCATGGAAGAGGGACTTCATATACTTTTTCACTTCCTTCGGACCAATGGCATTTTCGTCCACTTCGGTCAAGTCCATCCAAATGCCGCGTCCGTGCGAGAGCATTTTGCGGCAGCGGTGCAGCATCAGCGGCGGTTGTTCAAAGTCAAAGCCGGCGCGCAGGCTGGCTTGCACAAAGTCGAAAAACTTTTCGCGCTCGTAAAGCAGAATCGGGTCGTACATCTCGTAGCCCAGCCACGGGTCGCCGCGCAATTCACGCGGAGATTTAAACTCCGCTTTCATGCGGCGGCTGATGTCGAGGTGGAAATCGGGCGTGAGTTTAACAAACTCGCGCAACTGCTTGGGCTTGGTCTTGTGGACAAAGACAATGTCAATATCCGCCGTACCGCCGAGCATGGGTTCCACGTTGAGCAGGGAACCTGTCAGGTAGGCGGCGACAATGTCGGGGTCGTTGTATGCCCGTTCCTGGGCGGTCTCTTTGGCAATGCGGAGCAGTGATTCACGGGTTACGCGCATGTTTTTATCCTTACGGAATCCAACGTCTCCTGACGTTGGTTATATGCCGAAATCTCCCGACTTCGGACTCCATTTTTCAGAGGGGCAAACTTGGTTGATACGGAACCAGCCCCAGGGTTTCACGAATGCGGTTTTCAATCTGCTTAAGATGTTCCTGATTTTGAATAATATTCAACCCATTCGAGTCAATTTTCAAAACAGGCGTGTGGTCAAATGGCTTGGAGAAAAAATCCTCATACGCATGATTAAGTTGGTCAATGTAACTGCGTTCCATCTGCCGCTCATAAGAACGGTCGCGGAAGGCAATGCGGTTCATCAGCGTATCGGTTGTGGCTTGCAGGTACACCAGCAAATCGGGCTTGGGGATTTTCTCGCCCAGCGCTTCGTGAACCTTGTGATACATATTCAGTTCATCGCCGTTGAGGTTAATGCCGGCGAAGAGCGCATCTTTGGCAAAGGTGTAGTCGGCGATTAGATTTTTACCCGCCGACAGAACTTTAGGCACATTGCTATTCTGCTGGTGATAGCGGCTGAGCAAAAAAAATATTTGCGTTTGAAAGGCATAGCGCGCGCGGTCGGCATAGAAATCAGAAAGAAAGGGATTCTCCTCAAAAATCTCCAGCAAAACTTCCGCTTCAAATGTATTTTGCAACAGGCGGGCAAGGGTGGTCTTGCCAACACCAATCACTCCTTCGATGGCGATATACATGAAAAGAATGCTCCCTAAAATAATTTAAGGCAAGGATACCATAAGTTTAAGGATGAAGAATGAAAAAAGAGAAGAAGTGAGCAGTAAAAAGCAGGCGATGGAAGATTGTATAATGGGCGCATGACTAAAATTTGCATCACGCCATTTGTGCAGGGGACGGGCGGCATGGCTTCGTTTCGATTGAAATTTGAACAGGGACTCAAATCACGCGGGGTGGATGTGACCCACGACCTACACGAAAACGCAGACGCCATCCTCGTCATTGCAGGGACTCGGCGGCTGGATCAACTTTGGCGGGCGCGGCGGCGCGGGATTCGAATCGTGCAACGGCTGGATGGGGTGAACTGGGTGCAGCGCGTCAAATGGTCGGGCGTCAAGTACACCGTCCGCGCCGAGTATGGCAACCGAATGCTGGCGTTCATCCGCAACCATTTTGCAGATCGGGTTGTGTACCAGAGTCAGTTCATCCGTCAATGGTGGGAGGATTGGTACGGCGCGGCGCAGGCGCCCGCTTCGGTCATCATCAACGGCGTAAATTTGCAGACTTACTCGCCCAAAGGTGAAGGCAACAGACCCCATGATGTGAAGCGCATGTTGCTTTTGGAAGGCAGCCTGGCGCGCGGACTCAACTCTGGTTTGTTCCATGCCGTCAGCGTAGCAGAGAAACTCGCGGATAAATATCCGCTGGAAGTCGTTGTCGCTGGCACGGTGGACGAAGCCACCCAAAAAAAAATTACCTCTGCGCTCTCTGTGGTGAATCTTTCCGTCAAATTTTTAGGAACCGTGCCGCGTGCCGAGATTCCCGCGCTTGCCCGCTCCTCTCACTTAATGTACTGCGCCGAAGTCAACCCGCCCTGCCCCAATTCAGTCATCGAGGCGCTGGCTTGCGGGCTGCCCGTCATCGGCTTCGACAGCGGCTCGCTCAAAGAGTTGGTCACAGAAGACGCGGGCTGCATCGTACCCTACGGCGGCGACCCCTGGAAGTTGGAGACGCCCGACATTTCCGCGCTGGCGGCTGAGGCTGGAGAAATCTTCGAGAAACAGAACCAATTTCGGGCGGCGGCGCGGAATCGCGCAGAATCCGCTTTTGGCTTGGACGCGATGGTCGAGTCGTATCTCAAAATCCTTTTGGAAGATTAAAAGCACATCCCCTTTTTTTGCGAGAATCCATGACCCAAAAATATTCAGGACAACTTGCCCTGCAACAGCGGGCGCTTCCCAGTTATCGCGTGCCGTTCTTTGACCTGCTCGCCCAATCTTGCGAAAGCATGAGTCTGTTTGCGGGGCAGGCGCGCGCGGTTGAAATGATTGCAGACGGAAGCCAATTACTAACACTTGCACCGCGCGCAAGCGCAGGTGTTACCAATTACTACCCCGCCCGTAACCTGCACATTTTTTCAGGCTCAGTATATTTTTGCTACCAGCGCGGGTTCATCCGCTGGCTTGAAGAAACAAATCCAGACGCATTGATTGTGGAGGCGAACCCGCGTTATCTGGCAACACCCGCCGCCGCCAGGTGGATGCACAAACGCGGAAAAAAAGTCATCGGCTGGGGGCTGGGCGCCCCAAAACAAAGCGCGGTCTGGCGAAATTTCATTCACCCATTCGATGCGATGATTTCGTACAGCCAGCGCGGCGCAGAGGAATACGCCGCCCTCGGCTTTCCGCGCGAAAAAATTTTCGTGGCGCATAACTCGGTATCGGCGAAGCCGATGCTGAACGTTGAACGTTTAACGTTTAACGTTCAGCCCACCCTCTTGTTCGTCGGTAGATTGCAGGCTCGAAAACGGGTTGACTCTCTGCTGAAGGCTTGCGCGGAACTAGAATCAAATCCGAGGTTGATGATTGTCGGCGACGGACCAGAACGCGCCGCGCTCGAATCTCTGGCAAAGGAGGTTTACCCTTCGGCGGAGTTTATCGGCGCAAAACATGGAGCAGAACTCAAGCCGTATTTTGAGCAGGCAGATTTGTTCGTATTGCCAGGCACAGGCGGACTTGCCGTGCAGGAGGCAATGAGTTACGGCTTGCCCGTCATTGTGGCAAAGGGAGACGGCACGCAAGATGATCTTGTGCGCGAGGGAAATGGCTGGCAGATTCAACCAGAGAAGTACGACGCGCTGGTCTCCACCATAAAAAATGCCCTGTCCAACAGGGCGCGGCTGCGCGAGATGGGCAAAGAATCGTTTCGGATTGTGGCGGAAGAAATCAACATTCAAAAAATGGTATCGGTATTTATCAACACGCTGCATAGTCTGATTTAATTCTCCCGCCAAAATACCCGCTATAATTATATTTAATGTCCTCAATTGCCATTCACGCCCGCGCCCACGCGCACCCGCACCTGCGCCCGCTTAATGTTTTACACGACCTGCCCGCCGTAGCAGACCTGATTGAAACCTGCTTCTCCAGCACAATGGACAGCGAGGGGCAAAAATATGTGCAAGACATGCGTCGCGCCGGAAAAGACAACTCATTTATCAAATGGGCAAACCACGCCATAGAAACAACCTCCCTGCCGCTCAGCGGCTATGTCTGGGAGGAAGGCGGCAAGATCGTTGGCAACGCCAGCTTAATTCCGTTTCGGAATCATCAGGAGCGAATTTACCTGATTGCAAATGTTGCCACGCACCCCGAACATCGCCGCCAGGGAATTGCGCGCCAATTAACTGAACGCGCAGTGCAACATGCCCGCGAAAAAAACATAAACGACATCTGGCTGCATGTTCGGCACGACAACCCAGGCGCCATTGAACTTTATAAAAAACTGGGGTTTATGGAACGCGCCCAGCGCACTTCATGGCAGGCAGCCACAGACCCCGAAGCCCGCTCGCCGCAAACGGGTATCACCACCGCCAAACGGAATCCAAACGACTGGCAAACTCAACGCAGCTGGCTTTTGCGCCTCTACCCCGAATCTCTGGCATGGCACCGCAATTGGACAATTGCCGCGCTGCGACCTGGCTTGTGGAACTGGCTCTACCGATTATTTATAGACATGAACGTGCAGCAATGGACTGCCATCAAAAATAATAAGATGGAAGCCGCGCTGGCGTGGATGCCCTACGGGCGCAGCGAATCGCTTTTTGCCGCAATCGGCGAACAATCTGACCCAAGCGCGTTAACTGCCGTTTTACTGCGAGCGCGGCGCGAGTTAGCCTACTCCCAACCCAGCCTCATGCTGGAATTTCCAAGCGGAAAATTTGACCGCGCAATTCAAGCCGCAGGCTTTAAGCCACTTCGCACCCTCATTTGGATGCAAGCAACTTTGTAACGTAGTTTGCGTATTTATGAGCATGGACTTCATATCTGAGCGGCGCAGCAACCTCTTTTTGAATCACACAAGGGGGGCGCCGCCCGCGCAGTGAGCTTTGTACAGTAAATAAGAAAGTAATAAAAGGAGCACAAATGACAAAATTTATGATTCGATGGGTGATCAACGCAATTTCATTGTACGCGGCGGTTTTGGTTGTGCCGGGCATTGATCTCCACGGCTCGTGGGTGGGCATTTTATTGCTGGCGCTCATCATCGGCTTGCTAAACGCGCTTTTGCGCCCCCTGCTGACTCTGCTGACCTGCCCACTGATTATTTTAACTCTGGGTCTATTTACTCTTGTAATTAATACAGGCATACTGATGCTCACCAGCCGCATTGGTCAAGCGCTGGGCATTGGGCTGACCGTAGACGGCTTCTGGAGCGCCTTGCTGGGCAGTTTGGTCATTAGCCTGGTGAGTGTCATTATGAGTGTGATCTTACGCGATGGATTGAAAGGAAAAAAAGAAAAAAGAATTAGATTCCCCAAAAGCAACAATTAACCATAGGCTTTGTGTTGGTTTGAAATAACCACCTTTAAAGAATGCCAGAGCCTGTACATAACTTTCCGCAATATCATTGCTTCGCCGCCCAGGAATAAGAGCGGCGAAGCAACCTCTGTATGTATTATCTGCCTTATTTAATATGCAAAGCCGATGTACTGAGCATGGTAAAGATTAAACGGGAATTGTTAGCAAGCAGCAACGCCAGAAAGACCAACAACACAATTTGAAACCAACGTTGATTTGAAATTTGCCGCCACGCCAGCGCAAGAAAAAGAACCATCGCATAAACCCAATTTGTAGAATAAAGAAACAGGTCTTTGCCGTAGCGCAGGTGAAGCGCAAAGTTAAAAAGCAAAATTAAAACAAAGGCAAAGGGAAAGCGGCGATCCTGTTTTTTTAGATTTTTGAAAAACAAGAAGACGCCTAAAACAATCAACGCAAGCCAGAAAAATGCCAACACAGAACCAGATAGGGTGGCGTATGAACTGAGGCGCATGGGTTCGGCTTTGAAAATCCAAACTTTTAGAAATGGAATTTCCTCATCAAGAATTAAGGGGTCGGGCGCAACCATACTTTGCAAAAACATCACGCGCAAAATGGCAGCCCCGCGTGCCAGAGTGGGAGTAAATGTATTATCTGCTTCTGTGGTTAAATTGGATGGGATAAAAAAATAAGGCTGCGAATTGGGATACAAAAAATTATTAAGCAAAGCCAGCGGAACAACCAACACGCCAACCGTAAAACCATACCGAAGCCATTGTTTAATATCGCGTCTGACCGTCCAAAAAGCAATGACCGTGTGAGCAAAATTTGTGATGGTAACTCCAAAGGAAAACAAGCCGGTCATCACCAACACCAAAAACGGCTGATCTTTAAGCAGCAAGACCATAAACAGCAGGGCGGCGGCGGCAAGAAAAATATAGGTTTCGATCAAGGAGCCAAAGACCAAATGCGCGGCAGACGCGCCAAGCAGGGCGGCGATTAACAGCGGATAAACCGAACCACCCACCGTCTGCTTGACAAAATACCACGTTAAAAAAACGCACAACGCCCCCGCAAAGGCAATCAAGACAAATGCCGCCGAAAGTGAATTGCCTTTGAGGAAAAGCGCAAAGAGCATGACCAGCGGTCTGATCATTAGCAAAACAAAGGGGTGAACAGACCGCCAGTAATAATCGCGGTAGGCTTCGGTGGTAAAGCGCGTCCGCCAGAGCAAGCCATCTGAGTCGAAGAAAATATCGTCCACGTCAAAAGCAGGTTGATTGAAGATGGAAACGAGAATTAAGTAAACGCCAAAAAAAAGTATGGCAATTAAAATGCCGACAGCGTTTTGATCTACAAAACGGTAGGCACGGGCGTTTTTTATATTTTCTTGTTGCGCAATTTTAGACACCCAAGCAAGGCAAAGCAAAGCCAAAAAACTACCCACGCCAAATGGAAGCGCCTGCCCGTTTTGCAAGATAAATTCTTCCGCCGCAAAAAGGCGTGGGAAGCGCCGCGCCATGGTAAACAGATTCCACGCAAAAGCAGTTAGCGCAAGTACCAAACCGAGCGCCAGCGCCAAATCCAGCGGATGCAGCCTGAACCATTTTTTCGCCTTAGCCAGCAGCAGGCTCATTAACAGCCCCAAAATGGTTTGCACTGCCAAACTAAGGAGGGTTATTTCAAAAAAAGTGGGGTAAAAATTTTTTAGAAATCCAAGCGCAGGAACGGCAATCAAAGCGGATGAAAACCAGGCAAAAAACAGGCGCGGAGGAAAGCGGCTTAACATTAACCAGCCTTTCCATAAAAAGGCGCAATGGTTGCAAGAATAAATTGCATGAACTGAATCTGATTGAATGCAAGCAAGATCAAAAAGACCAGCAGCGCCGCCTGAAAGACGCGGTTTTTTGCCAACGGCGCAAGGGATAGAGCCACAAAGAAAATCAGCGCATATGCCCAGTCCGGCGAATATAAAAATGGTTCAAATCCATAAGCGATGTGCAGGGCAAAGTTAAATAGGATGCTCAGTACAAATGCCAGTGAAAGGTCTACTTTGCGGGCGCGGATCAAGTTCCACAAAAAAAAGATGCCTGATATAAAAAGCAGGGCTGCCCAGGCAAAGACCAAAATATTGCCGAGACCCTTGTAGGAACTGTAAGAATATAACTCTGGCGTAACTTTGAAGAAATTAAAATAGGGAAGCCACGCGCCAACTTCCTTGCCAAACACAAAGGGCTGGGGTGCAATGACGGTGTAGAGCAGCATGGTGCGCACAAGCAGAATTAAACGCCCAATCATGCGCCACGCGGGGGGTTGAAAGACCGCCAAAGAAAAATCATTTTCGACCTGCGCATCTTCCGGCAGAAAGAACAACATGCTGGATGGGTACCAGGCGGCATGAATTAGGCTGATGACAATGCCCAAAGAAAGCGTTAATGCGGTGAAGTGAAAAACCTGAGCAAAAAAGACGGGGAATTTTTGACGCGCGGCAGAGGGCTGCGAAAGCTGCCAATTTCGTTCCACCACAAAGCCAATAAAATTTTGAACAAAATTTGTCAGCGTAATTCCAAAGGTGACAAGGCTGAGAAGAACAGGAGCAGTCAATGAGTTGGCGCGTTTTTGAAGCGTCAGCGTAAAACCAATTAACGCAGCAGCCGAAAAAATATAGGTTTCGATGACTGCGCCAAAGAAAAAGTGCGAAGCGCTTAACCCAAGCAAGGATGCGATTAACAATGCGTAGGTGGAATTTTGCGACTGGCGTTTGATGAAAACCCATGCCATAAAAACGCATAAAGCGCCTGCCAGCGTGTTTAATAAAATAGCCGAAAGCGTGGGACTGTGGGTCAATACATTAAGCAGTGCGCCAAGCGGGCGAAAGATAAAATAGGCAAAGGGATGCGGACCGCGCATGTCTAAATGGTAGCCGTCTGGGTCGGCGATGCGCAGCATCCAGGGGTAGTTATCGGCGTCGAGAAAATTGTCAGTTGTGTCGCTTTCGGCGAAGTTGAATTGCAAACCAAAGTAGGTGTACACCGCAAAGAAGGCTAATGCCAACGCCAAGCCTGGAGCATGTTCACGGACGAAGGCGGCAACCGAAATTTTGTTAAATTGGATTTTAAAATTTGGCAGGTGGCGGCTTTCAAATTTTTGTATCTGTTGCCAGAGCGCAAACATTAAATACGCCAGTGCGGCAGCCAGGATGGTAATGAGAATGATCTGATCGGTGACTGGTCTCTGCCATAGGTGAAAAAAGAAAACATGGAACGCAAAGGAAAGAATCAGCGCAAGCAGGGTGAATAAAAAAAGCCGTAGGGGTGGATTCATTTTTATGGCAACAGGTTGGGGCGGCGTTATGCTGCGCTGAAGTAGGGGTTTAGTCCGCGCAGGATGACAAGGATAAACCAGGCATTGTTCATCATCAACATCAACACAAAAACAGCCAGCACAATTTCAAACCAGCGGCGAGCGGCAAACTCGGCAAAGGCGAGCGCCACAAAAAAGACCAGCAGGTAAGTCCAATAGGGGGAATAAAGGAAGAGTTCGGTGCCGTAATTCATGTGCAGAAGATAATTAAAGGCAACGCTTAAGAGTAAGCTCCACATGAGCGGGGTATGCGGTGAGGAACGCAGGTTTTTAAAGAAGTAAAACAACGCACCTAAAAGTAAAACGACCCAAAGGATAAGCGGTGCATACGCCGCTCCGTTGTACCAGGCTTTGAGGTGGGAACGAAAGTTAAAGGTTTCGTACTCGACCAGAGGGTCTGTGTTTTTACGGGCAACGCTTTCCATTGGCGTCGGTGCAACAGCGCCATAAAGAAAGATGGCGCGCGCCACAACGCCCGCTCTTTCCACCACGCGATCCATTGGACCCTCGTAAATGGGTTTTGAAAAGCGGCTTTCAAAAGCGAGATCAGCGGGAACGAAGAAGAAGGTCTGGTTGTCTACATACAGCACGCTAACCAGCGCAGTCAAGGCAATGCTAATGGAGAGAACCAGTACGCCGTAATAGACGAGCCGCCAAAAACTAAATGTTTTTTTTATCAGCAGGGCGATCATGCTTTGGGCAATATTGGTAACGGTGATGCCAAACACCAGCAGACCGGCTGGCACCAGTACCGAAAAACGTTTTTCATCAGACTGAATCAGAACGAAAAAAAAGATGAGCGAGGTCATGCCGAAAACGTAGGTTTCGGTTAATGATCCAAAAAGCAGGTGCGCGGCGGTAGCGCCCAGCAGAATGGCAAACGGAAAGGCGTAAGAACTTTTTTGTGCAGCGCGTTTTACAAATATCCAGCCCATTAATACGCACAATCCATTCATGGCGGCAACGGCAATCATGGGGGCGAGATACCATTTGTCGGCAAGGAACAGGCGCAGAAAACTGACGAAGGGGCGCAAGGTGAGCAGCACCAGCGGATGCACCGCGCGATTTACATCATGTCCTTCAGGGTAGCCCAAAATGGACATCCAAGGTCCGGCATCTGCCTCAAAGATTACACTGTTGATGCTGTAAGAAGGGTGATTAAGGGCGCGGGCAATCACAAGATTGACGAGAAAGAAAAATGAACCCGCGTAAAGACCGGGCAGGTTATTTTTAATGAAGACGAAAAGTTGGGTTTGCTTGAAGGATGCATAATATCCGCGCGACTCAAATTTTTCGAGCAGAGGCAAGCCCCATGCCCCGCCGACCACTGCGCTGGAGAGGAACATGCCAAACCACATGTCGGGCATTTGAATATACGCCAGTGAAAACATGGCTGGGTATTGCAAACTTCCATAAATAATGCCTGCCAAAAAAATCGGCAGGGAGAGGGTTAGCAGCAGGTTGATGGGGTTGCTCAAAAAGCCGTCTTTTAAAGAGCGCGAAGCGCGGCGGACAAGGTAATAGAAAATTAGGCTGCCAAGGCTGGAAGACAGCAGTGAGAAGGTAATGATTTCAAACCTGTCGTTAATCACACCGCTTAAAAAGCCAATCGGAACGTAGGTAAAAAAAAGGCTGAGCAAAAATCCCAAAAAATAATATTGGAGTGAATGTGAAAGCCGCAGTCGTTCTGCTGCGGGAGCCGCCGGAAGTATAAAAGCAAAAAGCGCAGCAGCAAATGCGCCCATGCTCAAATAATACACACGCGAAACGGCAAAAGGATATACAAATGCCAGTGCGCCCAGCGCAGAGAATGCGCCAAAAACAAGCAAAATATACGCCTGCCTTTGAGTCAACCAAGCCCAGTATTTGGCGCTTAGATCAAACAGGAGGAAGCCAATGGCGAGTGCGGGGACGGCAACCAGAAAAACACGATCGGAAGTGTGCTTGTAGCCCGTGTAATTAAAGAAAATTACTGCCGAGGAAAAACTGGTAATAAATGCGATAAACAAACTTGCCCCCGCGCGAAGTGCAAATTGCAATATTTTCATTCCGATCACTCCTGAAAAAATCAAGCCAACAAACCCAACTATGAAAAAATTGCGGGAATGAAAGCCTTAATGCCGCGAATAAAATTTAGGCGCAAAACTTTCAAAAAATTTTGGCTGTCATAAGATTGAATTTTGGTTTCATAAAAATATAACTTCTCCCTGCCCGGCGCTGTTGTTCACGGGCAGGCAGGGAGAGCGGCGGCTCGCAATGACAGTACAAGAAGTTAATAATTTGCAGACTAATAACTGATGCTGCGTAATTGCCCAGCATCAGTTATTAAGCCGCAGCCTGGAGTTTTATTTCAGTGAGCGCGCGAGTTCGAGAAATTCAGTCCATTCCTCTTCAAAGAAATGCACCGTCACATTATTCAGTTCGACGTGATAGGTTACTTCGCCATCCGGCTCTTCAGCCTTCCAGGCGATAAAATTCTCGGTCTCGGCGATGGTGGTGGTTTTGGGTTCGGGATCGTTGCTCATGGGGGTCTCCTGTGTCTATATAATTTGATTAATGAAAATGGGCGCACATGCGCTCATTGCGTTCAATAGAGAAAAAGGCAATTACTTGCTCAGACGGCGCTTTAGGCTGCGAAAAAAGCGGCGAATGGAAACGAATATCCGTGAGCCGGGCGGGGGCGGCTGATGAACTTCCTCTTCAGTCCAGGGGTTCAAGTCGAGCATCTTCCGCATGGTGTACTTCCACAAGAGTGCGGCGGTGGCAAGAATGGGAGCAGCCACCACAACGCCAAGAATGCCAAATAGATTTGCCGCAATAATTGCCGCCACCAAAACAGCGGCAGGATGTACCTTCAACGCATCCGAAAGGATGCGCGGAGAAACAATGTTATCGAAGATTTGATCAATCACCAGCGCAACAAGTAGAACCAGCAAAGAGTAATAAAAAGGTGAAAGACCAAACAGTTTGAATACCTGAAAATAAGTAACAAGGACAAGCACCGTCCAATTGATGGCGGGTCCAACATAAGGCAAAAAACGCGCCAACCCCGCCAAAAATGCCAGCGTAATGGCGTAATGCACACCCAGCATACTCAACACAATGGAGTAAACCACCACCGCAAACAGAAAGATGATAATCTGCCCGCGTAGAAAGGCATTCCAGGTACGTCCCAGTTCACGCGCCAGCCGATCAAAGTCCTGACCATAGCCAGGTACATTCAAAGGCACAATCTGCCCGCGCAAGCCGCCGCTCTCTGCCAGCACAAAATATGAAACAAGAATGACAAAAAATGTCCAGCCAAGAAAGTTGGCTGCCTGACCAGCAAGAGCGCCCAGCAAAGTTCCTGTACGGCTAAGCAGAGATTGCACCACGCCAAGCACCTGACTGCTGATCGCTTGCAAATCGAGCGCGCTAAAATCCACTTTAAAGGGACCCCACTGATAGACCTTGCTTGAAATGCTGGCAATCAGTTGCGGCAGGGTGGTCACTGCATCTTGCACAATGGTGACCAAACTTTGAATTTGCTGTACCAAACCCAAGCCGCCAATTGCCAGCGTCCCAAGCAGCAGAACGATAATCAAAAAATAGATTAAACTGACCGACACATTCCAGGAAGAACCAAGCCTGCGCTGCAAAAAATCGGCAAAGGGATGAAAAAAATAGGCAAGCAATAGCGCAAGAGATAAAGGCGTAATAATAAATTGAAATTTAACCAGCAGTGCGCCAATGACAACCACCATGGTAAGCGCAACAACAAGCTTTGTATTCGTACCCCAGGTGGGCGAATTTTGAATTTCTGATTGGGTCATAAAAGTGATTCCGTTTGAAAAACAATATTTTGAAGAACAAAATTATTTGTATTTTGATTCTATCAAAGATGAATGATTTTACAACATTAAACAAAAAAACCCGCGAGTTTAACTCGCGGGCGGCGGGACAAAACTAACAGCCAGTAATAAATGGGAAAAAGGTACACCAGCGGTATGTGGCGTCTACCCACCAAAAAAAACTGATGCAAAGACAAAGGAATAAAAAAACGCCCCCGCCAACGATGAAAAAAAGAGGATTGATCTTTTTGGCAGGCGAGGCGGAATAAGGCGGCGGGACTTCAGCGGGCAGAGCGGCAGCCTGAGGAGCAGCAGCCTGCGCCATTTGGCGCGATGACACCATCGTCGCGCCCACATCCACAGTAATCACATCGTACATTAACACAATTTGCTCACCCAAAGATACAACATCCCCGGTTTTTAGCACCACTGGTCCGGCAAGACGCTGCCCATTGACAAAAGTTCCATTGGTAGAACCGAGGTCTTCCAACACATATTTTCCACCCTGAAATAAAAGGCGCGAATGCTTACGGGATATTTCGGCGTCATTAATGGTAATGTTGTTGGATGCATCCCGCCCAATCACCAGTTGATCTCCCTCAAGAGCGAAGGTAACGCCTGGTGTAGGTCCAGACCGCATAACAAATTGAAATTGAGACATTTTCTTCCTCCACAACCATGGATAAATTCGCCCTAGTGTACAAGTTTCAGTCTAAAAAGTCAAACGCCGCAACACACTCAGCGAAAAAATCAACTGCCAAAATTAAGAGCCAAATCTTTTAAGCATTCCGCCCAGTTTATCTTTGAACATGCGTGCTATAATCTTTTTTGCCCCAATCACCAATACCTAATTACCAATTACCCATGTCTTTCGCCCACTTACACGTTCACACCGAATATTCTTTATTGGACGGCTTCTCAAATATCAAGAAGCTGGTTAAACGCGTTAAAGAGTTAAATATGGAGCATGTTGCCATTACTGATCATGGCACCATGTTTGGGGTGATTGATTTTTACAAAGCCGCCAAAGCCGAGGGGATCAAGCCGATCATCGGGCTGGAAGCCTACATGGCGGCGCGCGGCATGAAAGACAAAGATTCCAAACTCGACCGCACATCCACCCACTTGCTTTTACTGGCAGAGAATGAAACAGGCTATAAAAATCTTTTAAAGATTGCCTCTGCCGCGCAAATGGACGGCTTTTATTATTATCCACGCATTGACCATGAATTCCTCGCCGCCCACGCTGAAGGGTTAATCGCCACTTCGGGCTGTATGTCTGCGGAAATTCCGCG
>DYML01000072.1:8018-16116 GCA_020721605.1 Anaerolinea thermophila | reverse complement strand
AAGATAGAAAGTATCTACAAGGTAAGGTATAATTATTAATAAACCACGCATAAAGCGTAAATTCATTTCAAGGTTGAGTATGTCAGGCGCATTATTACTTCCCAACGAATATTGGTTATCTCTTCAGATCACCCCACAAGACGTCGAAAATTTACACACTTTTCTATTTGAGCGTGAGACGCCGCTTGCTGTGCAAGACCTCTGCGCGGAATTTGTTGAATCGCGCATCAAAACAGAACACGCCGCCGCAGAAAAAAAGCGAAACGCGGGCGGAAAAAGTTTTCTTCCAAAAGAAAAATATCAAGTAGGCGACCAGCTTGTTTTTCCCGCATTGGAATGGAAGCATGGCACAATCACAGCGCTGCGAGCAGGCATAAACCCTGGCGCCGATTCTTTTGACGTGCTGACCCTTGCAATGGAAGATGAAACAGAACGGATGTTTGCGGCAAACCTTACATCTCACTACCTGAACAATGCGCCCATTACCACGCCTGAACAAAACGAAATAAGCCCCGCTTTAATTTTAAGCGAACACGGCGCACAGATTGAAAAAAAATTGGAAGCCGCTTTTGCACTTGATGAAGGACTGGTCAAAATTGCAGGGCGCTGGTTTCCACGCGCTCTCTTAATTGACATAGGGCAAGGGCAGTTAAATCTTGCCGAGGCTGTTTTAGATATGTCGGGCGGCGAACCAATGCCCACCGAAGGCTTGATTAAAGACATTGAACTGCCAGGCGGCATCAACGCCAAACTTGCCGAATTTTCGGTCAACTACGCCTTGCAGTCTGACGAGCGCTTTGACGAGGTAGGTCCCGCCGGTCAAATTTTATGGTGTCTGCACCGTTTGGAGCCAGAACAAGTGCGCGAAACACCGCCGCCCCTGCGCTACACAGAGATTGAACACGACCGAGACGATCTCACGATGGCAATGCTCAACCTTGAAGCCCAGTTGGATGACGAATTAACCCCGACAGACAAAAGCGATACCCGTCAAGATGTGTCAGCCATCACCTTGGCGTTAATCTACCCGCATTTACGCGCCGGCACCTTACCCATCTCTGCCCGCGCACAAAATTTATTTCCTACCGCGCAAGAAACCTCGCGCGTGCGTTTTACATTGGTAGACGGAAAAACCAAACAACGGATGCCCGCCTGGGTTGTCTTAAATAAAGGTTATGTATTTGGTCTACGCGAATGGTACAAATCCCATCAACTAATCCCAGGGTCGCTGGTGCAAATTCGGCGCGGCGAAAAACCCGGTGAAGTCATTGTAGAAGTAAAAAGCCAACGCTCCTCAAAAGACTGGGTACGCACAGTGCTGGTCGGCAAGGATGGAGGTTTTGTCTTTGCAATGTTAAAACAGTCCATCAGCGCAGAATTCAACGAACGCATGGCTATTCATGTTCCAGACTTTAAATCACTAGACCCCATCTGGGAAAAGAAACGCACCTTTGACGAACTTGTGCTATTGGTTATGCGCGAATTAACAAAATCAAACCCACAAGGACACGTTCATGCCCAGGAATTATACGCAGCAGTCAATCTTGTGCGCCGCGTACCGCCCGCCCCAATTTTCTACTTACTGGCAACCAGCGCCGCCTATAAACATGTCGGTGACCTGCACTTTCGATTAAATGAGGATCTGGCATGAGTTTACTAAAACCCACAACAAAAACGCCATTTCACATTGATTTTGACTGGTGGAAAAAAAATGAGCGTGATTGGCATATATTTTTGCGCTCCTTGTTATGCCCCGAACATCAGCAAGCCCTGGCAGAAACCGAAGGAGACACGCTGATTGACTGGATTGACCCAAAAACCGCCGAGGTGAAACAAGTAGACGGAATTCAGCACGCATTAATGAGCCATTGCGCCTTGCTGCCAGATTTTTTCAATTCACACACAGCGCTAGTTGAAGCAGTCTTTCGTATTTTCCTCGTAAACGGCAACCTGCCTATGTCTGCCGAAGATTTGGCAAAACAACTTGAAAGACCGGCAGATACCATTTTGAAAACCATCTCTGGTCCGCGCGTGTATCGCGGGTTAAGACCGTATCAGCAAAGCGCACCAAACCACCTTGATTAATAAAGCGTCACGGAATAAAGTTTAGTTGGTAGTTTATGCAACATCTTTCATTAGAGCCTCTATAGCTTAACGGATAAAGCAACGGTCTTCTAAACCGTCGATCTAGGTTCGATTCCTAGTAGAGGCACCATATATGAGCAAGGCGCACAGCGCAAAATCATTTTAGACAAAAGACACAAATTAAATGCGGGTGGCTACAAGGAGCAAAATATATGCCCACCATTGTTCGCAAATCAAGCACAACGCTTATGGAAACTCGCAGGGAAATTTTGCACGCGGTAAGCTGGCAGGTACGCTCCAGCGCGTGGAGTCCACCAACGGATATTTATGAAAATAAAGAGGCTTATGTAATCCGCGTAGAGATAGCAGGAATGCGCGAAGATGACTTTGAAGTTTCGCTTGAAAACAACACCCTGTTAATCTCTGGTGTGCGCCCCGATTTTGCAGAACAACACCGCGCATACCAGCAAATGGAAATACGCTTTGGAAAATTTACAACTGTAGTCAGCCTGCCAGGCGCTGTCAATATGGAACAAGCACACGCAGAGTACAAAAATGGTTTTTTAACCGTCATCCTCCCAAAATCATCCCAAAACCACAAGGTCAAATAAACACATGCCCGCTGAACGTTGGCAATCCGGTATTCACGAGTTTCTCCAATCCATTGGAGAAACTGAAGACGAGTTCGTCAAATTGATGATGACCTCAATATTTTCGCGCCCCGCAAAAAACGATGATTCTGCCCCAAGCACGCCAGAAGACACGGCAAAAAACGAAGGGCAAAAATTCCCCGACGTACTTCCCATTTTGCCGCTGCGCGGGGTGGTGGTCTACCCCAACACAGCAGTACCGCTGACAGTAGGTCAGGCGCGCTCCATCAAATTGGTGGACGACGTAGTCGGCGGAGACAAACTGGTCGGGCTGGTCGCCGCGCTTGACCCAGAACAGGAAACCCCCGGACCGAACGAACTGTATCAGGTTGGCACCATCGCCACTGTACACCGTTTATTGCGCGCGCCTGACGGCACCGTGCGGCTGCTGGTTCAGGGCATGGAGCGTTTTCGGCTGGGAGAATTTACCGCCGAGGAACCGTATCTCAAAGCGCACATTCACCTCATCCCAGAAACAGTAGATGAAGAAGCAAGCCTGGAAACCGGCGCACTGGCACGCAATGCACGCGACCAGTTTCAACAGATCACACAAATGATTCCATCATTTCCTGATGAACTTGCAAATTCCATCACCTCCCTCGAAGACCCGCTGCAAACTGCCTACACGATTGCAAATTTTCAGCGAATTGGGCTAAAAGACGCACAGGAAATTCTTGAGTTGGATTCTGTGTATGAAAAATTAAAAAAACTAATCGGGCTGCTGGTACGCGAAGCGGAAGTTTTACAAATTGGGCAAAAGATTCAAAACGAAGCGCGCGGCGAAATTGAAAAAGTACAGCGCGAATATTTTCTGCGCGAGCAAATGAAAGCCATTCAGCGCGAACTGGGCGACAAAGACGAACAATCGGTTGAAGTCGAAGAATTTCGCAAAAAAATTGAAGAAGCAAACATGCCAGAGGAAGCCTACAAACAAACCAAGCGCGAGTTGGATCGGCTGTCACGCCTGCCCACAGCCTCGGCAGAATATGGCGTCATCCGCACCTATCTGGACTGGCTGATCACGCTGCCCTGGGAAAACTCCACACCAGACAACCTGGACATTTCCCACGCGCGGGAAATTTTAAATAAAGACCACTTTGGGCTTGAAGATGTCAAAGATCGCATCCTTGAGTTTCTTGCCATTCGTAAACTGCGGATTGACCGCAAAGACGACGAGAAAAAAGAATCGGAAGATAATATTCGCCATGAACGCGAAGGCGTAATCTTATGCTTTGTTGGACCGCCCGGCGTGGGCAAGACCTCACTGGGGCAATCCATTGCGCGGGCAATGGAACGAAAATTTATCCGCGCTTCACTTGGCGGCATACGAGACGAAGCCGAAATTCGTGGGCATCGCCGCACCTACATTGGCTCCATGCCAGGGCGCATTCTGCAGTCTCTGCGCCGCACAGGGTCAAAGAACCCGGTCTTCATGCTGGACGAAATAGACAAACTAACCTACGACTTTCACGGCGACCCTGCCTCTGCCCTGCTGGAAGTGCTAGACCCCGAACAAAACAGCGAATTTCGAGATAATTACCTCGAAGTTGCATACGACCTCTCACAAGTATTTTTTATTACCACCGCCAACACCCTGGAGACCATTCCGCACGCCCTGCGCGACCGCATGGAACTTATTTTCCTTTCGGGCTACACCGAAAACGAAAAAATGGCAATTGCGCGCGGCTACCTCATTCCACGTCAGATTCGTGAAAACAGTTTACGCGAAGGCGAAATATCATTCACAGACGAAGCCCTAAAAATGATGATCCGCCAATACACCCGCGAAGCAGGCGTGCGTAATTTGGAACGCAAAATAGGCGCAGTCTGCCGCAAAATAGGCACAAAAATTGCCGAAAATAAAATTGAAAAATCTGAAATCACCCCCGAACTTTTGGATGAATACCTGGATCACCCCATTTACTTTGGACCGGAAGAACTGAACAAACGAATTTCGATCCCTGGGGTAGTTCCAGGACTGGCATGGACCTCCTTCGGCGGCGACATTCTCTTCATCGAAGCCACAGCCATGCCCGGCGGACACGGCTTTCAGGTAACTGGCTCAATTGGCAACGTAATGCAAGAATCGGCGCGCGCGGCTTTATCCTATGTCCGCTCGCGCGCTCACTCGCTAAAAATACCGGACGAATTTTTTAACAAGTTCGACATTCACATGCACATCCCCTCTGGCGCACAGCCAAAAGACGGACCGTCTGCCGGCGTCACTATGGCAACCTCGCTGGTCTCGCTCATCTCTGGGCGCAAAGTCAAACCACAGGTCGGCATGACCGGCGAAATCACCTTGCGAGGTCAGGTATTGGCAATTGGCGGCGTCAAAGAAAAAGTGCTGGCAGCCCACCGCAACGGGCTAACCACCATCATTTTACCCAAACGCAACGAACCAGACCTGGATGACGTGCCGGAAGAAATTAGAATCTCGATGAAATTCATCTTTGCCGAAACAGTGGAAGAAGTAATTGACGCCGCACTGGAAAAAGCAAAACCCATAAAGAAACCTGCAAAAAGCACAGCGAAGAAAAAAACCAACAAAACGGATGCAAAAAAGAATGTCAAAGAAAAAAATACTCCTCGCAGAAGATGATGTCACCATGGTCTCACTGCTAACGACCTTATTGAAAATGGAAGGCTTTAGTGTCACTGCGCTTCAGGCAGATGACGATGTTCCCGCCGCAGTACGAAGGGAGCGCCCCGATGTACTTTTGTTGGATGTACATTTATTACACCAAAGCGGCTTTGATATTTTAGACAACATCCGAAACACAAAAGATATTGCAAACACACGCGTTGTCATGTCTTCCGGCTCCAATGTGCGAGACGAATGTGAAGCGCATGGCGCAAATAAATTTCTACTAAAACCTTACATGCCCGACGAACTCATTACCCTATTAAAGAAAACCATCCAAACTGATTGACCCCCATGCACATCCGTGAATTTCATTTTCCAGAAGATTACACAGCCACAGTAGATTTATGGCAAAGCATCAAAACAGGCATTAAGGTGGGAGAATCTGACACATGGGAAGAAATAGAAAAAAAACAAAAACGCGACCCAGACCTGTTTTTGGTTGCCGAACAAAAAGGTGAAATTATTGGGTCTGTCATTGGCGGGTACGATGGTCGGCGCGGGCTGATTTACCACCTGGCAGTACACGACACCTTTCGCAAGCAGGGCATTGGCGCATTGCTGCTCAATGAAGTTGAAACACGCTTGCAAGCAAAAGGCTGCCTAAAATGTTATTTGCTGATTACAGCAGACAATGAAGCCGCTGTTGAGTTTTATGAAAATCACGGTTGGCAGGAAATGAAAGAAAACCGTATTTTTGGGAAAAAACTTCAATGAGTATTCGATTTGGCATCTTAACCCTCTCTGACCGCTCGGCAAAAGGGGAACGCGCCGACGAATCGGGACCAGCGCTGGCGAAATTAATTTACGCCCAAGCCTGGCGGGTTGTAAAACAGGCAATTCTGCCAGATGACCAACCCAACATCCGCGCCGCACTCATTGAATGGGAAGCCAGCGGCGAGGTGGATGTCATTCTCACCACCGGCGGCACAGGCTTTGCCGCGCGCGACATCACCCCCGAAGCCACGCGCGCAGTCATCCAACGCGAAGCGCCAGGGCTGGCAGAAACCATGCGCACCGAAAGCCTAAAAAAAACGCCACACGCCATGCTCTCACGCGCCGTTGCCGGCATTCGCGGATGCGTACTCATTGTTAATTTACCTGGCAGCCCCAAAGCGGCGCTGGAAAACTTACAAACAATCATACCTGTGCTGCCCCATGCAGTGCAGTTACTGCAAGGCGACCCCAAGTCTGAAGACTCACATTAGAACAGCAGGCAGATAAAATTACGGATGCCCCCCAAAGTGAAAACCCGGCAACCATAATCTACCCACGACCCGCAACTCGTTGATATAATCCGCCCACTTAATAAAAAATCAAACCAATAAGGAAAGCGCAAGCATGATAGATGTAAATGAACTTCGTAAAGGCGTCACGTTTGAATTGGATGGCAACCTGCTTAAGGTACTGGACTATAGCCACAATAAAACCGGGCGCGGCAACGCCAATATTAAAGTAAAAGCCCGTAATTTATTAACCGGCTCAACCATTGAACGCACATTTAGTTCGGGGCAATCGGTGCAAGATGTCAGCCTGGACTTTGCCAATGTTTCCTATTTGTACAATGACGGCGACCTGTACTATTTTATGGACAACGTAACCTTTGAACAACCCGGCATTAAAAAAGAATCACTCGGTGAAAGCGCCCAGTTTCTAAAAGAAGGCATGGAAGTAAAACTAACCTTCTACAAAGGCGAAGCGATTGACATAGAAATGCCAACCTCGGTGGATTTAAAAGTTGTTCAAGCCGATATGGCAATTCGCGGCGACACCGCCACTGGCGTCACCAAAAAAGTCACCACCGAAACCGGCATTCAAGTGCAATGCCCCAATTTTGTAGTAGTCGGCGACACCATTCGCGTGGACACCCGCTCAGGCGAATATCTCACCCGCGTCTAAACGCTCTAATGAAAACACCCGCAGGGCGTGAATGCCTGCACTTTCATGGCGACTACTACCGTGGGCGCAACATAGAAGAGTGCCGTTTACTCAAACAAAATGGGCAGGACTGGTCGCCTGATTTATGCGCGACCTGTCCTGTGCCAGATATTATTCGCGCCAATTCCTGCCAATTCATGCAATTAAAGGTGACGGTCAGCCGCTCCCTTTTCACATTCTTCCAACGCCGCGTACAGGTAAACGCATTTTGCGAAAAAACACAACGCAATGTCAGCGAGCCGCAAATTGGCTGCGGAAAATGCCACGACCTGCCCTTTAATTTTGAAGTAAAAGAATAAACCCGACTCCGGGGGAGTCTTAGTATGACGTTAACCCTTTTGCTCGACCTAGATGACACCCTGCTTAATACCAATATCGCCTCCTTTATCCCTGCCTACTTTCAGGCGCTAGCCAAAGAACTGGCGCCGCATGTTGCGCCCGACCTCATGTTGAGCGCATTAATGGCTGGCACACAGAAAATGATGGCAAACGCCGATTTTTCACAAACGCTGGAAGAAGTGTTCAACGCAGCGTTTTACCCGCAAATTGGCAGCACGCGCGAAAAAATTGCAGAAGCAATCGAAAATTTTTACGACCACATCTTCCCCAGCCTGGGCGAAGTCACGACCCCCAAGCCGGAAGCAAAGCCGCTGGTAGAGTGGGCAATTGCACAGGGGTTTCGGGTTGCCATTGCCACCGACCCGCTTTTTCCGCGCAAAGCCATTTATCATCGGCTGCGCTGGGCAGGCTTTGAACCCGAACAATTTGAGTTAATTTCATC
>DYML01000072.1:0-7918 GCA_020721605.1 Anaerolinea thermophila | reverse complement strand
GACGGCGGAAAATTATCAAACCTGCGCAAATGGCTGGAAGCAAAAGACCTAAACACCCTCGTCCCCACCTTCAAATCAACGGATGCGGTGCTGGGGCTTTTATCTGCCACACCGGCAACGCTCAACGGATTATCTCAGGGGTTAAATAAGGCAACCTGGTCGCATAAACCTGCGGCAGAAGAATGGTGTCTTAAAGAAGTTGTGAGTCACCTGAGAGACACAGAAAACGAAGTTCACCAAATGCAAATTGAATTATTCAAAGAGGCGGGCGAACCCTTCATTCCGCGCCCCGATACGAGCATCTGGGCGAATCAGAGAGATTACATACACGAAAACTGCGCAGTGGCATTAATGGAATTTAACGAGGCACGGCGCAAAACGCTGCACATGATTCAACAAACCACGCAAGCAGGCACAACCTGGGATCGCAAAGCCCGTCATGCCATCTTTGGACCGACAAACTTTCTTGAAGTGCTGGGCTTTATAACAGAACATGACCGACTGCATATTCAACAAGCATGGAACACGCTGGAAAAACAACCGTTTTAGGCGTGTCTTCCCTCCACATCCAGTGTTATTACAAAGACAAGGACAAGTTCATACTTGTCCTTGCTTGTTTTTCACCCTCAACTGCCCCATGCCCGCACGAATTGCAGCATGAGGAATCATTTAAAATATTGATACTCATTAAGGAGAACACGAATGAGAAAACGTGTCGTTATCACCGGTCTGGGCTGTGTCTGCCCCATTGGCAATACCGTACAAGAGACCTGGCAGGCATTGCTGGAAGGAAAATCTGGCGCTGCGCCCATTACCACCTTTGATGCAAGCGCCCACAAAACCAAGTTTGCCGCCGAAGTAAAAGGGTTTGACGCCGCAGCCTTGTTTGGCACGCGCGATGCCCGCAAAATGGATCGCTTTACACAATTTGCCACCGCTGCCACCCTGGAGGCGCTTGCCCAATCTGGCTTGCAAATTGACGAGTCGAACCGCAACCGCGTAGGAGTTTTAATTGGCAGCGGAATTGGCGGAATCAACACCCTCATCGAACAATATGAAGCGATGAAACAACGCGGACCAGAACGGGTCAGCCCGTTTTTAATTCCCATGATGATTTCAGACGGCGCGGCAGGAAATATAGCCATTCGCATTGACGCGCACGGACCGAACATGTCCATCGCCACCGCCTGCGCCTCTGGCACCAACGCGCTGGGCGAAGCGGCGGAAATGATTCGGCGCGGCGCAGCCGATGTAATGATTGCCGGCGCATCGGAGGCGGCGGTGAATTCCATTGCAATGGCAGGCATGAATGTGATGACGGCGCTTTCCACCCGTAACGATGCCCCACAAAAAGCCTCGCGCCCATTTGACAAAGACCGCGATGGTTTTATTATGGCGGAAGGCGCTGGCATTTTAATTCTTGAATTGCTGGAACATGCCGAAGCGCGCGGCGCAAATATTTTATGTGAATTCTCCGGCTACGGCACAACCGATGATGCGCACCATATCTCTGCCCCAGCCGAAGATGGAGCAGGCGCGGTACATTCGATGCGGCTTGCAGTTGAAAATGCAGGGCTTCAGCTGGAAGATATTGAATATATCAACGCGCACGGCACGTCCACCTATTTAAATGATAAGAGTGAAACCACCGCCATAAAAACACTGTTCGGCGCGCAGGCATATAAAATTCCTGTTTCGTCCACCAAATCTATGACTGGGCATTTATTGGGCGCATCGGGCGCGGTGGAAGCCGTGTTCTGCGCCATGGCGATGATGGAAAACACCCTGCCGCCCACCATGAACTACGAAACCCCCGACCCAGCCTGCGACCTGGACTATGTTCCCAACCAGCCGCGCAAAGCCGAGCCGAGGCACGTCATGTCCAACTCATTTGGTTTTGGCGGTCACAACGCAACATTAATTTTAAGCCGCTTCCATAAATAAAGGAGAAAAAATGCCATTCGCGCATATTACGGGCTGGGGCATGTATGTGCCAGAGCCAATACTGACCAACGATGATATTTCTAAAATGGTGGATACCAACGACCAGTGGATTCGAGAACGCACCGGAATCCGCGAGCGGCACATTGCCAAAGAAACGGACTTCCCCTCTACGATGGGTGTGGAGGCGGCGCTCAAAGCCTTGCAGGTTGCCAACCTTGCCCCCACCGATTTGGATTTAATCATCTGTACGGCGTCTTCACCTGAATATATTTTTCCCGCCACTGCCTGCATTATTCAAGATCAAATTGGCGCCACCAAAGCCGGCGCATTTGACTTGCAAGCCGCCTGCACAGGTTTTATTTTTGCCACCAACATGGGCGCGCAAGCCATTCGCAGCGGGTCGGTCAAAAATGTGTTAATTGTTGGCACAGAGGTTCTTTCGCGTTTTGTCAACTGGAAAGACCGCAATACCTGCATTTTATTTGGAGATGGAGCGGGCGCCTTTGTGCTGCAAGCCAGCGAAGAACCCGGCGGCGTGATGTCTGCCGTGATGCATTCAGACGGCTCTGGCGCAGATTCGTTAAGTATCCCTGCTGGCGGTTCACATTGCCCGGCAACCGAAGCCACGCTGCGCGAAGGCGGTCACTTTATGCAGATGGACGGCAAGGAAGTTTTTCGCTTTGCCACACGGGTGATGGGACGCGCCGTGACCGAGGCGCTGGAAAAATTAAATATGACGACCGCCGATGTGCAATGGATTGTGCCGCATCAGGCAAATTACCGCATCATTGAAACTGCCGCGCGCCACTTAAAAATGCCATTGGATAAATTTATCATCAACGTGGAGCGCTACGGAAACACGTCCACTGCGTCCATTCCCATTGCCACCGTAGAAGCCGTGCAAAACGGGCAGATCAAACCGAAGGATAAAATTGCCTTTGTTGGCTTTGGCGGCGGGCTAACCTGGGGCGCAATGGTGGTCGAGTGGACAGGTCCGCTGCCCGCCAAGAAGCACATTTACCCCAAGCAGTACCGCCTATTTGCCAAAATACGATCCTTTGCCCTGCGCGCCATTCGCTTTATTGAGGGCTTGCTCTCGCGCAAGGAAGTTTAGCCATTTTTTTTCAATTGTGGTAGGATAAGGCTGAATTTCAAAAAAGGAGTATTTTATGCTAGGATTACCGCGTGGTGCAGAATGGATTGTCATTCTTGTGATCGTTATTCTCTTGTTTGGACCTGGGCGCATTGGAAAGATTGCCGGGGAACTTGGGCGCAGCATCAAAAATTTCCGCGAGGGGCTGGGTACCAAGGAAGAGCAGTCCGAACAATCTGAAAATTCGGAAGAGAAAAAGTAAATTAAAAAGAAGAAGGTCGCTTGCGGGCGACCTTCTTCTTTTTGATTAAACCGCGAAACTTCTGCCTTAGCCCCTAGCCATTTGCATCTTGTGCCATTTTACTGGCAATGCGTTTGATCACTTCTGTTACGCCGCCCATGGGGTTTTTTAGGGTTTCAAAAGCCACTTCAACAATTTCGGGGGACATGCGTTTGAGGTTGCGAAAGCGCCGTGCAATAAAACTCTCGTCGGGTTTTGCTTCTTTGAGCGCGGTTTCAATTTCGCCGAGTTCTTCTTTTGCGTCCTGCTTTTTTCCTGCTTGAAGTTTTGGGTGCGCATCAACGTACTGGTAAATGGTTTGGAAGAGCGGGGCAATATTCACGCTGTGATTGGAGACCGTGTTATGGTCGCCCATCACAATATTACTGCCTTGTACGCTGCCGCCAATGACAATACTGCCGTTTCCGGCATTCTGATTCTTGCTTTTATTTTTCTCTGTCATTTTATCTCCTATCTATCTTTTGGGGCAATGACAACCCGAAAACCAAGATCGTCATTAAACATTAAAGGGATGGACCAGTTGCAAAATGAGGAACGCGCAAACCACTGGTAGCCGATCCATGAGCCGCCGCGCACGATGCGGTATTTTTTATCTTCGTCGTACCAGGTATGAGTCCACTCCCAAACATTGCCGCTCATGTCCCAGGCGGCGGCGGGGCTGACGCCCTGCGGGAATGTGCAAACGGCGGTGGTGCCGCCCAGCCCAGAGCCGGTTGCCTCGCTATCCCAGGTGTTGGCGGCGGTTTTGTCGAAGCCTTCGCCCCAGGGGTATTCGCGCCCGTCTGTGCCGCGCGAGGCGCGTTCCCATTCATCGTCACGCGGCATACGGATGGTGTAGCCTTCAGGTACAGCCACAATTTTTTTGGCAAGCCAGTTGCAGTATGCTTCCACTTCAAACCAGTTTACGCCAACAATTGGCACAATGGGGTTGCTTAATTCAATGCTGTGCCAGTAATACGGCGCGTTTCGTTTGGCAAGCGGGCGATGCTCAAGCCAGTCTGCCGATACGGCTTCCATGGTGCGCGAGTCGTATTTTCCTGTGCGCCAATCCCAGCCGTCTTGGCTCCAATATTCCTGTTTTTTATATCCGTCATCTTTAACGAAACGTGCAAATTGAATGTTGGTGACGGGGTATTTGCTGATGAAGTACATGTACGGAATTTCTTTGGGGTTTTTCTTTGCGCCAGATAGGAAAGCGCCTGCCGAAATCTCTACAAACCGATCAATGTCGGCGGGGCGCCAGCCCAGCCTGCCCAATAATAAACTGGCATGGCGCCGCAGTTCAGGGCGAATGGTTCCATCTTGCATGGTGTTTGATAATGCCTGGATGACGTGTTCTTTGCTTTGAAGTGATACGCCGCCGGGAAAGGTATCTAATACGGCGTCGCCGGCAAGCACGACGGCTTCGCCGGCGGGTCCTGGTTGATGGTTGACCAGCGCTTCGACGACTTCACCGGCTACTTTGGGCAGTTGCTGGCGAATGCCGAGGTAGCCAATGGTCAGCAGGGTTACTTCGCGCCATGCCTGTTCGCCGACATGGGCAGATAGGGTTTCGATGATTGGCGTGGAGTTGCCCTGCCCCATTAATGCCAGAGCGACTGCTGCGAGGTATTCTTCAAAGGTGAGGTGAATAAATCCATATTCGCCTGGTCCGCGCTCCAGGAGGAGCGCGGCATGTTCGCGCACGTCAATTAAAAATTGGCGGGCTGCCTGATGTGGAGAAACCTCACCGCGTTCGATAAAAAGTTCTTCCAGTTTGCGGCGCATGTCTTCACGCCCTACCAAGCCAACGCCGGGGCTTATTTCGTGCATCCACAATGCCAGGGGGGCGAGGATGCGCACGGTTTGCAGTTCGTCAATATCCCGCCCAGGTGCGCGCCCGCTTAGGCTGCGGGCGCGGTTCCAGGTTGAGAGCATGGTGTTAACGTATTGATCGTAGAGTTGGACGCGGCGTTCAGGCAGTGAGACACCCTGCCGTTTCATAAGGGCAAGGATGGTTAAAAGCAGCGGGGTGGATGCCAATTGGCGTACGCCGGGGTTTTGGTGAATAGAGTCGAGCAGTTCGCGGCGGTCTATTTCAGCATCGGAGAGGGCGGCGCTGGTGTTGCCCTGCGCTTGTTTTTCGAGCGCGGTGGTCCAATATTTTATAAATTCTTCAATTTCATCTTCTTCAAAATCAACGATGGTGCATTCCGCCAGGTCTTCGGCAGAGGGTCGGACGGCGCGGTAGCCAATTACGCGGCTGGTCAATACAAATTTGTTGCCCGCCCGCCGATGGAAGGCAAAAAAATCCACTACGCGCTCAACCACTGTGTTGCGCAGGTTAATATCGCGCACTTCGTCCAGCCCGTCTAATAAGATGAGCGCCCGTCCTGCCTTAAGGGCTTCGGTGAGCATGGCGCCGATGGGATGGTCTGAGCCAATGTTGGTAAAGTATTCGGCTATAAAATCGTCAAGGCGAACTTCTCGTGTTTGTAATATGTTGGCAAAGGCGGCTAGGGGCAGCAAGATGGGCAAATAGTCATCCAGCCCAATTTTGGCGCCTTCGCCGCGTGCAAGGCGCAATGCGAGATATTTTACAAAAGTGGTTTTTCCGGCGCCGGGGTCGCCCAGCACTATTACGCCGGAATGTTTTTGTAGAATTTTTAAGAGTGGGACAGGCTCGCCAAAATGTAAAAGTTCATGGTCTTCATTCGTTACATCACGCCCCGCGAGGCTGAGGTCGCGCTTCCAGGTGTCGCCTTCGGGCAATTCCATTCGCGCTTTAAGCGGCACATACAGGTCAAGAAGTTTGAGGCGCAAAGGGACGCGGTCAGAAACGCCCATGCCTTTTAAGTTAAGGTAATAGTGGCGGTCGGTTAAGTAGGCAAGGTAGGCGGCTGTGGCTTCTCTTATTTTTTCGGCGGGCAAAGCGGGCTTGAGGTCACGCCAGAAGCGGTCGGCAAGCACAATGGTTTTGCCGTAAATAATGGAACTGTCGGTGACAGACCCGCCAATAGATATGCTTTCATCACCCGCCTGAATATTCTGTTGAGGTTCATTTTGCGTTGCTGTTTTTTTGATGGTGTTTTTGTTTTCGGTCATACCCTGCCTCACAAATCGTGGGCAAGTATACAGTAAATTTTAAAATTTGGCGTTAACGAACCTTTGGCAGGCGGGGATGAGTAAAGCCGACCCGCTAAAATTTTGGTGCAAGGCTTTTATTACCCATCCAGCGGTGATTTGACGGCAAGCCCGCCGCGCTGGAGGACGTGAGTGTAGATCATGGTGGTTTTTACGTCTTTGTGTCCCAGAAGTTCTTGCACGGTGCGAATATCGTAGCCGTTTTGCAAAAGATGGGTGGCGAAGGAGTGACGGAAGGTGTGGGGGGAGACGGGTTTGTCTATTTTAGTAAGTTGGACAGATTGTTTTATGGCGCGTTGGAGAACGCTTTCGTTCAGATGGTGACGCATGGTTTTTCCAGTTTGGGGGTCAAGTGAACGCTGAGAGGCGGGAAAGAGAAATTGCCATGCAGGTTCACGGGCTGCGTTGGGATACTTGCGTTCAAGGGCATAAGGCAGGCGAATCTCGCCATAGCCTTCCTTCAAATCCATTTGATGAATGCGTTTAACCTCTTGAATGTGTTGTTTGAGGGCGGGGGTAATGCTTTCGGGCAGGGGGACAGAACGGTCGCTTTCGCCCTTTCCATCACGGACGATAATTTGATGGTTGGTGAAGTCAATATCTTTGATGCGGAGTCGCAGACATTCCATAAGCCTTATGCCCGACCCAAAGAGGAGTTGTGTCATTAATTGGGGTACGCCTCGCATATTTTGGATGACGGCAAGCGCTTCGGGTTTGGATAAGACTGTGGGAAGGCGGTCTGGCTTTTTTGCGCGAATGATATCGGTAGGAAATTCGAGTTCCTGAAGAAGAACGTTGCGATAGAGGAAGAGAATGGCGCTAAGAGCCTGATTCTGCGTAGATGCGGCAACGTTTCGCTCGGTGGCGAGATAGGTGATGTAGGCTTGAATTTCTGGGACGCCCATTTCAGCGGGATGCCGTTTCTTGTGGTGGATAATGTAACGTTTGCACCAATCCAAGTAAGTGTGTTCGGTGCGATAGGAATAGTGTTTAGCGCGGATGGCTTCACGAAGCTGATCGAGAAGTTTTTTTGGTTTGTTGGGAGGCAGAGGCGGTTCTGACATTGTTTTATTTTCCCTTTGCGTAGTAAAAAAAGGCGTGCTATACTGCTCGGAACGGATTTTACCAGTCCTGCAATCTAATTCCTATATTAATTTGGGGGATTAGTTTGCAAGGGAAAATGCAGTCCAAAAGCGGTTATATTCGTAACAGTCCAAACAATAGTTGGCACGCCCTCCCATCATTATAGTTTCAAGGAAAGTGATTATGAATAAATTGAAAAACTTGTTTGAACATAGCAAATGGCGGGAGACTTTGATAGCAATAGTTTCTGCTTTTCTTGGTGTTTTTGCTGGACCAATTGTTGAACAAATAGCATCACCACTATTTCAGCCATCCTACTTGGCAGTTATAACCTTTATTTTTATATCACTTCTATTCCTTATCGCCACTACCCT
>DYML01000071.1 GCA_020721605.1 Anaerolinea thermophila | reverse complement strand
GGCGCGTCCTTTCGCCAGGTGAGTGGGGTAAAATTATTGACATTCAGCCATGCAAGCGAGAACATTCATCGCGGGTTGAATAAAAAATATTCCCGTTGAATTAAAAAGGAAAAATAAGGAAAAATAATGAAACGACAGATTGTTACGATTGCCATCCTTTTTTTTGTTTTGCTCACTGCGCCACTTGCCCGCGCCCATGCGCAAACAGAGCCGCCCGTAGTACACGCGGTCTTGTTTTACTCGCCCACTTGCGGGCATTGTGAATTGGTCATCACCCAAACCCTGCCGCCGCTCATGGAGAAATACGGCAATCAGTTACAAATCATCGGCGTGGATGTCTCCCAGCCGCAAGGGCAAGCCCTGTTTATTGACGCCCTCGAAAAATTTGAAATCACAGAAGGTGGAGTTCCCTTTTTGGTGATTGGCGACCAGTATTTATTTGGCTCGGCTGATATTCCCGACCAATTGCCAGGCTTGATTGCAACCCATTTAACACAAGGCGGGTTAGATTGGCCCGACCTGCCCGGCTTGCAAGAATCATTGGCAGAGACGCCCCCCTCCGCGCAAGGCGCCAACTCCACAGCCGATGCCGCCGCCCCAGAGGGGTTAAACACCCAGACTAATCTCAGTTGGCAGGAGCGCTTCGCCCTTGATCCTGCTGGCAATACGCTGGCAGTAATTGTGCTGGCGGGTATGGTTGGCGCTGTTTTGTGGACAACCCTTCAATTTCAACAAAAGAAGAAGAAGAAAACAGATGTCGAAAAAAATAACCGCGACTGGGTAATTCCCGCTTTGTGCGTGGTTGGTTTTGGCGTGGCAGGCTACCTGGCGTATGTTGAAACGGCGCAGGTAACGGCGGTCTGCGGTCCTGTAGGTGACTGCAATACGGTGCAGCAAAGTGAGTACGCCCGCCTGTTTGGAATCATTCCCATTGGCGTGATGGGGCTGGCGGGCTATGTGGGAATTTTGGTCGCCTGGCTGACCGCCCGCTACGCCAAAGGCAAAACAACAGATTGGGCAACCGTGTCCATATTTGGCATGGCAGCGTTTGGCACACTCTTTTCAATTTACCTCACATTTCTGGAACCCTTCGTCATTGGCGCAACTTGCGCGTGGTGCTTAACATCCGCCATATTAATCACGATACTTATGCTGCTATCCATCAAGCCTGCAAAAGCGGCGCTAATCAAAATTCAAAAGAGCAAATAATCTCGCTGCATTTTATTCAGCGCCATCAAAAAATTTGGGGTAAAAAAACAGCCACAGGAATCTGTGACTGTTTTTTTTATGAAGAATGCAGCGGGCGCAGTAAAGCAGTTAGTCTTCCAAAATAATGGGGGTTACATATTTTTCAAGCATTTCACGGTTGATCTCACCCACCCAAGCCAGACGAACTGTTCCGCTGCGGTCAATGACAAAAGAGTTGGGCAAACCTGAAGCGCCAAATGCCTGCAAGGAAGCATTTTTAAGGTCAATCCAAATTGGGTAGGTAATGACACTGCTTTCCACAAACTGCGCCACTTCACTTTGTGGTTCGCCTGCTTCAACGCCGATGATCACAAAACCTTCTTCTTTGTGCGCCTTGTAATATTCCTCAAGCGTGGGAATTTCCGCTTTACAGGGCGGGCACCAGGTTGCCCAATTATTCACCAGCACAACCTGCTGACGATAATCTTCCAGGTCTTCGATATTCCCATTGACATTTTGAAGCGCAAGTTCGGGCGCGGGGTAGTTCACTTCAGAAGGGGTAACCGAGTAGGAAGAAGGCGAGGAAGGGGAAGAACCAGCCGAAGCGCCTTCTGCTTCGGCGTTATCTTTTTTCCCGCCCAACAAAAGCAGAATAAACGCCAGCGCAATCAGCCCAATCCCTACGCTAACCAAAATGGGGGTGCGACTGGTGTTATTTTTTTTCCGACGATGGATTTTTTTGGGCATATCAGACCTTAAGTAGATTGAAAAAACATCCTGCGGGAGGCTGTTCGGCTAGTTTAATGCGCGTTTGATCTCGGCAATTAAGTTTGCCTCAGGGACAGCGCCAACGACTGTGCCGCCGCCCGCATTGATGACGGTCTGTGGCACGCCCTGTACATGAAATTGATTTGCAAGGTCTGGGAATTCGGTGGCTTCAACGCCCTCGGCGCGGATCATTGCGGGGTTTTCCATTGCCATTTGGTGCGCAAGCAAAACGGCGCGCGGGCAGTGCGGGCAGGTGGGGGTTACAAATACCTGTAAAAGCAGGGGCTTGTCGAGGGTTTTTAAGAAGTCACGCACCGACTGGCTCAGTCCAGAGTCGCGGCTTGAGACAATAATAATGTCGTTGATTAATGTGCCAAATTCATGCCCGGAAGGGATGCCGTAATATTGAATGCCCACATTGGTAATTTGGCTGCCGTCTTTGGCGGCAATCACAATGCCGGGGGCTTTGTCTACGTTAAACTGGGCTGCCATGTCGGCGTTGTCTTGCAGGTCGTAAACACTGAGACCCACTTTTTCGTCCACCGCTGCAAGTTCTTCCAGCAGCTGCTGGGTTTCGGTGCAATAATCACAATCTTGGCGTGATCCAAAAAACAACAGTTGCACCGGCTCTTTCATTTGGGCAAATGTTTGTTTGATCTGGTCTATGATCTGTTCATTGAGAAGTTTTTCCATTTATATACTCCAAATATATTTTGTAAAATTGTTGATGGAATTTGGATGAAGATCAATGAAAAAAGATACAAATAAAGTTCCCCATTTTAGGTGAAATTTTACTTGGGTAAGGGCTTCAAATAGGCGGCAAGGTTAAGCCGTTTAAAAAGGCGGTCGCGCACTTCCTCTGGCAGGTCAGTTTGAGAAAGGTTTGAAACGTGAACAAGGTCTATGGTCTTGCGGGTTGTATTCACCACAATGCGGCAGTCTTCACATTCGGCAATATGTTTTTCAATTTCACGGCATAACTCCTCGCTGAGATCACCGTCTACATAATCAGACAGGCTGCCCAGCAGGGATTTGCAGTTGGAATGAGTAGATTCAGCCATTTTTTTTCTCCTGATTTATCCGCTCGCCATAATACGCAGATAGTTGCTCCCGCAGGGATAACCGCGCCCGCAGCAGGCGAACCTTGACATTAGATTCGGTCAAGCCGGTTGCCTCGGCAGTATCTTTGATGGACAGTTCCTGAATGTCGCGCAGAAGGAAAACCATGCGAAGATTTTCGGGCAAATTTTGAATGGCACGATCCAGCGCTTGTTTGCCTTCCACCGAGAGCAGCAAGTCTTCAGGCAGCGCGCCCCAGTCTACAAATTGAGAGGGGGAGAAGTCTTCGTTTTCGTCGGCGGCTTCGGTATCATCAATGTTAACTTCAGGTTTGGCGCGGCGGATGACCATGAGCGCCTCATTAACAGCAATGCGGTAGAGCCAGGTTAAAACGCTGGAGCGTCCTTCAAAGTTAACAAGATGGGTGAGGGCGCTAAGAAATGTGTTTTGCAAAACATCTTCGGCATCCTGTTCGTTGCCGAGCATCCGCAGCCCCAAGCGGTAAATGGGTGCGGAGTAGGCATCCACCAGTCGGGCAAATTCGGCGCGGTCTCCGGCACACAAGGCATCAAGGGATATATCTGCTTGGTTGGTTGTTTCAGTCATCAATTGTATCCAGTCCAAAAGTGTATTGCGGTAGTATACACGATTGCAGAGGACAATTAAATGACCCGGAAGCAGGGCGGGCGCAAAAGGCGAAAGTTATATCACTTTGGTGGTCACTTCAAATTTTGGCGGTTTTTCAAAGTGCTTTTTGACTGCGCACAGTTCTGCGGTATGAATGAGCGAGGGTCGGTATTTTTCAGGGAAGTCTTCTGGAACTTGAATTTCCAGGTCTATTTTTTCGATCATGCCGCTCATGGGGCGGCTGTGCATTCGCTGAACAATTCGAATGCCCTCGGTGGAAAGCCCGCGCTGCTGGCAAAAGCCCAGCACATAAATTCCGGCACAAGTACCAATGGATGCAAGAAATAAGGCAAAAGGGGTGGGGGCGCTAGCCACAGGGGGCTGGTCGGTGGCTACGGTGTGCGGTCCAAAATGGGCATCCACACGGGCGCCGCCAGGGAAGTCAATTATCATTTCCATTTTCTCAAATACTCCTAAAATATTTTCATAAATATTTGCACAAAGATGCGCAGGGCGGGCTTTTAATCCTTCAAGATAATTTCAAAAAATTGCGAAGCGCCAAACCGAATACCTGTACGCGGCTTTTACAAATGTTTTATTTTAATATTTGGATGCAGGGTGGAATAAAAAGTTACGGGGCTGATTAAGATTAAAATTTTTGCGCACGCACAAAAAAACGATTAAGATACAGATATGCCAAGTATTCCAATCAACTTTCGACGCGTTGGCGTCTTTTTGGGTATTTTCATTTTGATTCTGGTGATGGTTGAATTTAACTTGCGGCTTGAGGAATTAAACCGCTTAAATGACCAGCGGGATGAAGTCCGAACCTCTGCCACACAAGCGATGCAAACCCAACTGGCGCTGCTCACCCAAGTTGCGTATGCCGGGTCTACCGCCGCAGTGGATGAATGGGCGCGAACCGAAGGACATTATGTGATGGAAGACGACCAGCCCGTTGTTCCCATTGCCCAGCCAGGAAGCGAGCCTGTCATTCTCAGCACCCCCATTCCCCTGCCAACCCCCATGCAGCATTGGGAGATGTGGCGAAATTTATTTTTTGACGAATAAATCTACCGTGGCTGTCGCCCTTCGCCGTGTTTGTAAAACGCTGTATTTTTTTCGTGCCGTCTGATTTTATGCAAGGACATTCCCTTGAACCGCATTCAACTTTTCCCCTTAACCGCCCGCGTAGAAAACAACACCCTGACCATTGCCGACCATAACCTGTCTGCGCTGGCGAGTGAATATGGAACCCCGTTGTATCTTTATGACCGCGCCACGATGGATACAGCGGCGGAGAATTATAAATTTGCGCTGAAAAAAAATTACCCGATGTCGGCTTCCATCACCTATGCCGGCAAGGCTTTTTTGAATCTTGCCGCCGCGCAGTGGACTCAACTCCATGATTTATTTGTAGATTGTACCGGCGAAGGAGAAATTGCGATGGCTGTGGCGGGCGGTGTTCCCCGCAAACATATTCTGGTACATGGCGTCAATAAATCCAACTTGGATTTAAGCGCCGCAATACAATATGCCGGCACAATCGTGGTAGATAACCTGACCGAACTCCTGCGCATTGCAGAGCAATACCCCGCCACAAAATACAAACTTCCAGACCTCTGGCTGCGCCTGCTGCCTGGGGTGGCTGTCCAAACCCACCACGCGCACACGCAAACGGGTCAGCACGACAGCAAATTTGGCATGACCAGCGCAGAGATGATGGAAGCCGCACAGTTTTGTAAAATAAACCACCTGCCTTTAAACGGCATCCACTTTCATCAAGGCTCAAACTTCCGCGATGCCAGCCCCATAAAAGAAGCGATAGACCTGGCGCTTGATCTGGCAAAAGAAATTGGGCTTCCAGATGAATGGCATTTTAGCCCAGGCGGCGGCTGGGGCGTGGCGTACCACGAAGATGAATTGCCGCAGCCCGACTCAAATGAATATGTGCGTGCAATTGCAGAAAATATCATCCATGGCAGTACCGCGCGCGGGCTTACGCTGCCCCACCTGCATTTGGAACCTGGGCGCAGTTTGGTGGCGCGGGCAGGCGTGGCGCTCTATAAAGTAGGCGCAATCAAACAACGCGGAAACAAGGTGTGGCTCTTAACAGACGGCGGCATGACCGACAATCCGCGCCACGCCATGTATGGGGCAAAATATTCCTGCCTGGCGGTGTCCAACCCTGACGGCAAAGAAATCAAACAGGTTTCCATTGCCGGACCGTATTGCGAATCGGGCGATGTGGTCATTGAAGATTTATTAATGCCGAACATTGAAATTGGCGACCTGCTAGCCATCCCCGCTGCGGGCGCGTATCATTTAAGTATGTCTTCCAACTACAATGGGTCGCGCAAGCCAGCCGTATTGCTCCTGGAAAAAGGACAAGCGCGCCTGATTCAACGGCGCGAAACGATTGAAGATTTAATGCGGCGCGATGTGAGTTTGTAAATTATTGAAATTTTAAAGAAAAGAAGGCTTGCACTACGCGCGGGTCAAACTGCTTGCCAGCGCGTTCACAAATATATTCGCGGGTTTTTTCGTAAGTCCACGCCAGGCGATAGGGGCGGTCTGAGGTCAGCGCATCCCATACATCAACCACTGCAAAAATACGGGCGGAAAGCGGAATTTCCTCGCCCTGCAATTTACGCGGGTAGCCATTGCCGTCCCAATGCTCGTGGTGACAGCGCGGAATATCCAACGCGGCATGTAAAAATAAAATGGGCGAAAGCATGTCGTAGGCATATTGGGTATGCTGTTCCATGACAAAACGCTCTTGCGCTGTAAACGCCCCAGGCTTGTGCAGGATGGAATCTGGGATGCCCATTTTGCCAATATCGTGCAAAAGCGCACCGCGCCGAATATGCACAATTTCATCTTCGGGGACATTCATAAAGCGCGCCAGCTGGACGGTTAGCGCGGTGACACGGCGCGTATGACCTTCGGTAATTTCATCGCGCAATTCCAGGGCGCGCGCCCAGCCCGCAAGGGTGTTGTCGTAGGCTTGGGTAATCTCATCGGCATGTTGCTGGGTTTGTTCAAACAAAGCGGCGCGGTGAATGGCGTTGCTGGCTGTTTCTGCCAGGGCAATCAACAGGCGAATTTCTGTTTCGGTAAAGATGCGCGGCGTTAAAGACCAAATATGCATCACGCCAATAATTTTTTCTTGCGCGCGCAGCGGCAGCGAAATACCGCCATGCACATCTTTAAGACGCTCGCGTTCCCCATCCAAAATTAATACAGTTGAATCTTTTTGAAGGTCTTCGGTCACATAAATATCGCCGCTGGCAACAATGCGCCCTGCAATTCCTTCGTTGGGAAGATGGCGCAGGCTTACCTCATCTTCGATGATCTGAGTAAACATGGTGCCGGCAGAATACCAGCCGCGCGAAACAAAATCACCTGTTTCCGCGTCCAGCAAAAAGATGGAGGCATAAGAAGCATTCACCGCCCGCAAGGCTTGGTGTGCAAGCGTTGGCAGCATTTCTGCAACACGCTGCGCGGTGCGCAAGGCAGAGGATGCC
The DNA here is from genome assembly GCA_020721605.1 of Anaerolinea thermophila. Lineage (GTDB taxonomy): Bacteria > Chloroflexota > Anaerolineae > Anaerolineales > Villigracilaceae > Villigracilis. The sequence continues at coordinate 8,958 of DYML01000071.1, read as the reverse complement.
GCAACAATGGTTTCAAGTTCAAAGGCGCGGCGGCGCATATTTTCTTCGGCGCTTTTGCGCTCGGTGATGTCTTGAAAAATTACGGTGAGCAACTTCTGCCCATTCACTTCAGATTGGGAGATGAAGGCTTCCAGCGGAAATTCTTCTCCAGTGGCGCGCAAACCATATAAGGTATCTAACAATCCTTTGCGCCGGCTGGAAGTATCAGTTTCGATATAGCGGCGAATATGATCTTGATGAGCATGGCGATAGCGTTCCGGCAGGAATTTCTCCAACCCTTGCCCTATGGCTTCACTGGCAGAACAGCCAAATATTTTCTCGGCAGCGGGGTTAAAAAGGATAATTTGTTGTTCGGTATTAATGGTCACAATGCCGTTTAGGGTTGTGGTAATAATTGCCTCAAGGCGGGATTGATGTTCCTGCAAAGCCTGTTCTGCCTGTTTGCGTTCGGTAATATCACGATAATTTAAGACAATGCCCCTAATATGAGAATCATCCAACAGGTTGTGACCGACAGCCTCAAAATAGCGCCATTCGCCGTCTGCGCGTTGAAAGCGGTATTGAACCGTTTGAATCATGCCTGGGTTTTCCAGCCCTAGTTCAAAAGATTGAAGCACGCTGGGTAAATCATCTTTGTGAATGCGGTTAAAAATGCTTGTACCGAGCAGGTTGTTTGTCTTGTATCCAGTCGTGTCTTCTTCGGCAGAGGCAATATAACAAATAATTCCCTGCGCATCCAAAATGGCAATTCCCTCAGCCGAGTTTTCGATCAGGGCGCGGAAGTAGGATTCGCGCTGTTCCAGCCTTTCAAATAACCTGGCTTTTTCAAGAATCCCAGCGGCATGACCCGCCATTGCCTGTGCCATACGAATTTCACCCAGGGTAAACTCGCGCTGCCTGCGGCTTTCTAAAACTTCAATACACCCCAACAGCCCGCCGCTGGATATGATTGGCACAAACAACATGGATTGAACGCCGTAGTGAAGCAATAATATTGTTTCAGCCGCTGTCAGGTCTGCGGTGGTTGCGTGCAAGGTAAGCGCGCGCCCAGCCAGCATGGAATTGGTGATGGTTGAATAATCATTGAATGAATAAGACGCGCCCAGATTGGAGTTTTTTTCAAGCGGGGTTGCAGCCTCGTCCCAATATTCGGCAACAACCTGCATGGTGTACTCTGCAAGATTAACCGAGATGATGTTTCCACTGGTTGCCTCCAACGCCTCTGTGATGTGATTTGCAAGTTTGACAAGCAAAACAGGCGGGTCAATCATACTGTAGGATATATCGAGTGCGGCGGCGTATAAATGTCCCAGCTCAACAGCCCTGGCATGGGTGGCGTAATCAAAATTTGCCTTTAAAATGGCAAGCCCAATTTGCCTGGAAACCTGCTCGCCCAATTCAATTTCATCCGTAGAAAAGTGATGCGGCTCGCGGAAGCAAAATACCAGCACGCCCAGCTTATGATTTTTGGCAATCAGAGGCATGCCCAATGCCGAGCGCACGGGAAATAAAGCGGCAATATGCGGGCTGATGTAAGGGGTAGTCGTTATATCGTCCACCACCAGCGCATGTCCACATTCAAGAATAGACTGGCTGAACAGCCTGTCTACTGGCGTCACTTTTTCAATCGCATCCGAAAAAATATCTTTAAGCCCCTCAGAACTGAAAAACTGCGTTGGGATTTTTTTAATTTCATCCCACAGAGCAATGTAATAGAAATCCATATTCAATGCTTTTTCAAGCCCGACAATAAATTTTTGGAGCATGAGGTTTAAGTCGGGGGTTTCCAGCGCGTTTTGTGTAATCTCATTAAGCAGCGCCTGATGGCGGGCGTAGGTTTGCAAACGCCGATTGGCTTCAAGATGATCCAGGGCATACGCCAGATCATCTGCCAATTCCTTAAGCAGTGAAACCTCGTCGTTGGCAAACAAAACTGTGGGCGAAACATGCTCCAGTACCAAAGCGCCAAACTTTCGTTCTTCCCTAAAAAGCGGCAGGGCAATGGCGGAGCGATTTTCTTGTTGAAAAGATCGAGGACAAGCCGCGCATAAATCATGGGTGGGGGCTGCATCCATGTGGAAAATTTGCCCGGAGCGAATGGCAGATATTGCGCAAAAAATCTTGTTACTCGTTTCATCCAACCGCACAGAAAACTTCTCTGGGTCAATAGTCTCCCCGGCAGATGCGCTCAGATTAAGTGTAATGCCGTCTGGCTCCAATAGACCAATCCACACGAAGCCATAGCCAAGACCAACGATCAAGCGTTCACAGGCTTTGGCAAGAAGTTTTTTGGGGTCTTCTTCACGCACAATGAGTTGATTAATATCGCTAATGGCATGAAGCATGCGGCTAATTTTTTTTTCGCGATTGAGTGATTGCTGCGCCTCTGCCAAACTCTTTGCCAGCGCTTGTAAAAGATAGGTGATTGAAATAAGCGCGGCGATGCTCAAACCGCTTAATACCAGGCTGCCGCTTACCCACGCGCCCGCATCTGTGGAATTGACCTGATTTTCGGCAGAGACAACAATCACGCCTGTCACCTCCAGCCAGCCCACACTGATCAGAGTGCCAATGCCAAGCGCGAGCGCAAACAGGCTGTGGCGATAATTAAATAAGATGGAGGAAAAAATAATAAATGCCAATAAAAACACACGCCCATCTCCGCTTAGCGCAGCCACCACCAAGCCCATCAAGCCCAAAACATACAAAATAAAGAGGAATAATCCGGCGCGTAATTCGTACTTTAATTTACGGCTGAACGTGCTAACAATAAGCAGCGCAGTCGTAGCCAAATAAATTGAAATTAATGAAACTGCAATCATAAGATCACTTGCTGAAATGGGAGAAAGATGAAGATACAATTCAAAAACATTATTAATCCCCCCAATCAACGCAAACAACCAAACCACAAGAATGCCGCGCAAAATTCCTTCAAGAACATACGCCCGCCATTCAGATAAATTATGAATGGCAGATTCTCCGATGCTGTTATTAAAAATAAATTCCTGAATTTTTATATTCATCATCATTACCCGATACGCATTTATTTTTGATGCCATTATAAAGGTATACGCAAAATCTTCACCTTACATTTTTGAATTAATACACAAGCCCATCAATTTGCTGATGGGCTTGTGTGGTAGGGCGCATCCCCTAATAAGGCGTTTGGGGTCTAATTCCTGTAAGGTCGTTGCAACCTGCGGCTCTCTTTGGTTTCGCTTACTTGCGTTTTACCTCAAGAATGGCGATCTTTGTTGAATGATTAAATGGAGCGGGATCAGTCAGCGGGCTGCCAACAGGGTTGTAGCCGATAAAATCCTGCGGCACAGAAATCAGTTCTTTGATCTTTAAATAGCCGTCTTTGGAGAGCGATTCGAGTGTTTGCATGTATTGCGCCCCGCTGACAAAAAGCGCATTGTTAATTGCAACCAAATACCCGCCATCATTAATCAACGGGCGGACTTTGTTAATCAGCCGTGCGCTTTCATGCATTTGGTCTACTTTACCTTTTGAGGTGGTTGAAAAAAATGGCGGGTCAATAAAAACACAATCAAAGCGGGTATTAACGCGCTTCATGTTGCCAACCTGCTCAAAGAAATCCCGCGCAATAAAATCTCCCTTTTGAACGGGAAAGCCGTTCAACATATAAGATTGCCTGGCGAGGTTAAGAAATTCACGATTCAAATCCACCTGCGCCACGCGGCTGGCTCCGCCTTTGAGCGCGGCAACGCCAAAACTCCCGGTGTAGGCAAAGGTATTAAAAACGGATTTACCCTTCAAATTTTCAATTGCCCACTGGCGCAGATTACGCGTATCGAGATATAGGCTCGAATCACGGTTAAGCAGCAGGTCTATGGCGTACCAGGTGTCATGCTCTTTAATTTTCCGATCCAATTCTGTGCCAAATAAAAATGCGCCGCGCCGATCTTGCTGTGTTGCGCCACTACGGATTTTGACAATTCCCGCGGTGAGCCAGGTTAATGCCGTGCGCAAGAACTGGCTGGCTTCATCTACCAAAACCGCGCCCTGTTCGGGGCGCTGGGCGTAATTGTGAATGACAATCGTTGTGGCATAAATATCAATCACAAGGTCGGGGCAGCCTTCAAGAAAACCATTAAAAAAACGGAAGGCAGATTGGTGATCGGGGTCAAACAACGGGGCGCGCGCGGCGAGCGCCTTTTCGAGCAGGGGAAGAAGCGGAGAGGTCATGGGTTGATTGTATCGTATGCGCGCGAAAATGAAGGCAGTAAACAGATAAAAAAATGGGGGGGCAATCTTGACAGGGATTTATTTTCGGGGTAAAACAAACCGACCAGTCGGTATTTTTTTCAGAGGAATCATGCAGCAGCGCAGTGAAGAAACCCAATCACAGATTGTCAAATCAGCCATCAAGTTATTTTCAACACATGGCTACACCGCCGCCAGCGTGGATATGATTTGCAAAGACGCAGGCATTAGCAAGGGCGCGTTCTACCACCACTTTGGAAGCAAACAAACCCTATTCCTTGCCCTGCTCGACCAGTGGCTGACAACCATTGACAGCAGCATTGAAGCCGCGCATCACAAGACCGTACCAGAGATGTTCCTGCAAATCACCGAGGCGTACCCCTACATCATCAAAACCGCCGAAGAAGGTTTGCCAATGTTTTTGGAATTTTGGCTGCAAGCCAGCCGCGATAAAAAAATCTGGCAGGCAAGCATCACTCCCTATCGCCGCTATCACAAATATTTCACTGCGCTCATCAAAAAAGGCGTGGAAGAAGGCTCCTTTGTGGAAGTAGACCCCGAAACCGCCTCGCGGCTGATTGTATCCACCGCCATGGGCTTGCTGCTTCAAAGCCTGCTAGACCCAGAAGGCGCAAACTGGGAAAAAGTAGCGAAAGAAAGTTCGGACATGCTGGTCAATAGTTTATTGAAAAAGTAGCGCGTTTTTAAAATTGCGAGACACCCCTCACAATTCCCTATCAACCAAAAGGAGAAAATATGAAAATAGTAACAGACTGCGCGGCAGATTTATCTGCTGAAGAATTGGAACAGATGGGCATTGTGCAAGCGCCGCTCTTCATCAACTTCCCCGAAGGCGAGGTGGATGCCACCCAGATTTCAGCCGATGAATTTTATAATCGGCTCGAAGCCATGCGCCCTGCCATTCCCACCACAGCGCAGCCCTCAGCGGGAATTTTTGCCGAGTTGTATCGCAAAATTGCGCAAAAAGATAAGGACATTTTTTCAATTCACATTTCTTCGGGGCTGAGTGGAACGCTCAACTCGGCGCATGACGGCGGCGGACAGGTTGCGCCAGAAGCCAATGTTAATTATTGGGACACACTCACCCTTTCGGGCGGGGAGCGTTTTCAGGTCATGGCGGCGGCTTTAGCCATTAAGGCGGGCTGGGCAATGAACACAATTCAGGATCGTCTCAAAAAAATCCGCGAGAATACCGAAGTGATCTATACGTTAGACACGCTGGAATACCTTGCGCGCGGCGGGCGCATTGGGCGGGTGAAGGCGTTGGCAGGCGCACTGCTCAACCTCAAGCCTGTCATCCGTGTGGATAGCGATGGCAAGTACAGCACGGTGGGCAATGGGCGCACGTTAAGCAAGTCTATGAGTATGATGGTGGACAGCGTGCGCGAAAAATATGGAACTACGCCCGTGTGGGTTACGATATTGCATGGTCGCTTTGCCGAAAAAGCAGACCTGCTTGCGGCTGAATTTAAGCAAAAATTAAATGTCGCAAAGTTGGAAGAGGTGCGTATTTCACCTGTTTTGGGCGTGCATACAGGACCCGGCATTGTTGGCGCGGGCATTGTGCCAATGGAGTTAATGAGCGATTTGGTGTAGTAATTTTGGATTTTAGATTTTAGATTTTAGATTTTAGATTTTAGATTTTAGATTTTAGATTTTAGGTTTTAGGTTTCAGATTTTGGATTTTGGATTTTGGATTTTGGATTGAGGCTGGCGGAGTGAAAGTTGCTTTATGCTTTCCTCTGCCAGCAACGCAATGATCTCATCTGCTTTCATCACCCGCCCATAAGATTTGAGCGCGGCAAGAAATGCCTTGTGAACCTGCTCGGCGGGGATGATTGTCTCGCCGTAGGCGAGATCACGGGTGGCGCAAGCATCTTCGGCGACAATGATTTGAAAGCCGAGGTCGGCGGCGGCGCGGGCTGTGGCATCCACACACAGGTGAGTCATCATCCCCGTAATAATCAGCCGCTCCGTCCCCCACGCTTTGAGCATCTCCAGCAGGTTAGTCTCACGAAAGGCATTGGGATAATGCTTGTACACGATAGGCTCGCCCACAAAGTGCGCGGCGGAATCGTGAATGTCGGAGCCAGTGGAGCCTCTCACAAAGAAAGGCGCATCCGATTGAAGCGCAATGTGTTGAATGTGGACGTGAGGGACGCCCTGCTCGCGGAAACATTGCAGCAGCAGATAGGCATTTTGCGCAGCATAAAGCGGGTTGACCAACGGGAATTTCCCAGCGGGGAAGTAGTCTTTTTGAATGTCAATCAGAAGCAGGGCAGTTTTCATGGTGGTGGAATTGGAAATTAAAGGGCGGAGATTGGCTGGCGCAAGGTTTTCAAGAGTTCTTCAGATTGTCGTTTTAGGTGATGTTTTTCTGTAAGGCTGATTGCCTGTTGAAAATCGGCTTGGGCTTTTTCGGGGGCGTTCAGGGCAAGGTGAGATTTTCCACGCCCAAAGTAAAGACGGGCTTCGCGCGGCTGAATGGCAATGGCGCGGGTGTAAAGATCAAGGGCGCGGGAATGCTCCAGGTTGGCGCGGCAGGCATCTGCATAGCCATGCAAGGCTGGGGCGCAGCGCGGGTTGCGGGTCAAGACCCGCCCGTAGTAATCATCTGCCCAATTCAAAACACCCTCATAAATTTTGTGATTAAGATCGCTCATCACCAAGGCATCCTCAAAAGAAAGACGCAGCGCGGAATCTTGATCTCTGTGCGCGGCTTCCACATCTGCCAAAATAAAATGATTTAACGAGCGCAGAACAAAAAACAAGGGGAAGGGCGCAGAAAGGGAGATGGCTTTATCAAACTCAATCAGCGCGGAATGAAATTCCTTTTGGTCAAGCAGCACAGAGCCGCGATCAAAGTAGGGGACAGACCAGTTGGGCTGAAGCGCCTGTGCGCGGTTGAAGTAATCCAGCGCGGCTGGGTAGTTCTTTTGCAGCGCAAAAATCTCACCGCGCAGTTGCAGGGCAAACAGGCTCTTGGGGTTGAGGCTGAGGGCGCGTTCCACATCGGCAATGGCTCTTTCATTTTGCAGCATATTCAGAGCGCAGCCCGCCCGCCCCAAATAGTGAGTGACCTGCGCAGGGTAGCGTTCAATATCTTGAGTGTAGCCTTGCGCCGCGCGTTCAAAATCACCTTGCAAATAAAAATAACCCGAACGGCTAAAAAGATAGTGAATGCCCAGGTTAAGGCGGCGCAGAAAAGAGCGGTTGAGTGTGCCAGCCGCAAGCCCGATCAAAACGCAAGAGACGAGAAGCAGGTAATCGCGGGTGACAAGGGCAAAGAAGGTGAGCGCCAACAGCAAGGGAACACTGACCAGCAGGGTGATCCAATCGGCATTTAACTTGCCGAAGAACATCTCTGCCGCCGCACGCAGCAAGTTGCCCCCGTCCAGCGGATAGATGGGCAGCAGGTTAAAGACGACCAGAATCATATTTGCCAGCGCCAGCGAGAAGGACAGGTTCGCAAAGGTTTGACCCCACACAAATAATTCCACGTTGCGTTCAAAAGGCAAAAACCAATAAAAAAGAAAAATATAGGCAACAACAAAGAAAAATGCCAGCAGCATATTAACCAACGGTCCCGCTGAAAAAATGGCAAGGTTATTTTTGGGCTTATCCAAAGAACGGCTAAAGTTGGTAAATCCGCCCAGCAGCCAAATGACAATGCTTTTTACTTCCACACCCACCAGTTGAGCGGCAGCGGCGTGACCCATTTCGTGCAGAAAAATGCTCAAAGTTAGACCGAACAGCCACAAAAACGCGCCCGTCATTTCCCTCACATTCGTCGGGCGAAAAAGAAAATACGCAATCGGGATGCTGAACAGCATGGAAAAATGAAAACGAATTTCCACGCCGCGAATGCGGGCAAGGCGCAGGGAGGAGGAGAGGAGTTTCATGGGGGAAAGGATGAAGGATGAAGGATGAATAACCCATTCATCCTTATAGTTTACTTGCGCCCAAAATCTGCGGGGTTTTCGCCCCACAATTCCGTGTCCCACTTCAAAATTTTGTTTTCGGGCAGTTCGTTCTCCGCCAGCCAGTTTTCCGCGCTGCGAATGAGGGCGAAGAGCAGAGCATTTTTGGGCGTGTGCTTAAGGTTGGTCTTGCAGATGCCGTTCATCACCCAGGCAATGGCATTCTCAGAATCGGAATAAATGGGTGTGTGTGTGTTGTGTTTGAATTGCCAGGTGAGGGCGTGAACAATGGCGAGAAATTCACCAACATTGTTTGTGCCTTGCTCAAAGGGTCCAATGTGAAAAATCTGCTCGCCTGTTTCGGTAATCACACCGCGATATTCCACTTTTCCCGGTGAGCCGCTGCACGCCGCATCCACACAGATGGAAGGTAGCAGAGGCTGAACTTCTGCGATTTTCCATTTCCCGTGTGAAGCGGGCTTGCCTTTGTAATCATCATATTGGGTAAGGAAAGCGGCTTCTGCCTCGTGAATGCTGCCAAAGGCTTTATATTGCGCTCCGACAAAACCCTTCACCTGCTTTTCACATTCTGCCCAGGCGCTAAAAATGCCTGTCTTGCGTCCCTTCCAAACGACGTAGTATTTTTGTTTATTCACGGGTTAATTTTAGCATACAACTGTGGGCGTGTTTGAGATGCAGCCTACTTAATCATGGACTGCACCGCCTGCAAATTTCGCATGACCGCATCGCGGTTGAACTCGGTCACGGTGCCGGGCGTGTAATTGCTGGC
>DYML01000070.1:7621-16160 GCA_020721605.1 Anaerolinea thermophila | reverse complement strand
GTTAATTACTATCCGCCGCTTTGGGGTGCGGGAATTCGCTCACAAAACATTGACGAGCGCACCATCCGCGTGGAAATGAAACTGACCCCGCTCAACCGTAACATTGTCGGCGTACATTTTGGCGGATCGTTGTACGCCATGTGCGACCCCTGGTTCATGCTGATTCTGATGCGGGTATTGGGAAAGGATTACATCGTCTGGGACAAGGCGGCAAGCATCAAGTTTGTGAAGCCTGGGCGCGGTGCGGTTTCAGCCACGTTTCACATTCCACAGGAACGGGTGGACGAAATAATTCAGGCGACAAAAAGCGGAGAAAAACATGAGCCGATTTTTACGGTGGATGTGATAGACAAACACGGGCGAGTCATTGCTCAGGTTGAAAAATTGTTATATGTGCGCAGAAAAAAATAAAACATAAGCAAATAAAAAGACAGTCACTTTTGAAAGTGACTGTCTTTTATTGTTTTGCAATCGCTATCCCTTGAAAAAATTACTGATAAAAAACCAGATATTTGCAGGGCGTTCCGCAAGGCGGCGCATGAAGTACGGATACCAATGTGTGCCAAAGGGAACATACACGCGCACGGGGTAGCCTTCTTTTACAAGTTTTTCCTGCAAGTCGCGCCGAATGCCATACAGCATTTGGAATTCCAGCCCTTTTTTGGGAAGTCCCACTTTTTCGGCGTATTGTCGGGCAAAGGCGAGGCGTTTTTCATCATGTGAGCCAATGGCAGGAATAGCGGGAAAGCGCCCATCTTCAGATAATAGGGTTTGATGAGCAAGCGAAGCATCAATCAAAATTTTGGTTAACAAATCAAAATTTGCGTCTACATCTGCTTTGCTGGGGAAGGCTTTGTCGGGCGGTTCTTTGTAAGCGCCTTTCACAAGGCGGATGGTGGTCTTATCCTGAACCAACCTGCGCGTGTCGGCTTCGGCGCGGAAGAGGTAAGACTGCACCGCCATGCCCGCGTTGGTATAGCCCTTCTCGCGCATTAAATAATAAAGATTGATGGTTTTATCCGTATAGGGGGTATCTTCAATATCAATGCGAACAAAGGTATTATTTTGTTTTGCGCGGGCGAGGATTCGCTCCAGGTTTTGAGCGCAGAGGTTTTCATCTAGCCCAAGCCCAATTTGGGTCAATTTAATGGAGACATTGCCGCGCGCGCTGGAATCTGCGCCGAGGGCATCAAGCGTTGCAAAAATATCATCGGTTGCCTGTTGTGATTCTTCGGGCGTGCTGGTGTGTTCCCCCAAATGATCGAGCGTGACGTTAATCCCCTTTGCGTTTAATTCCTTAACAACCCGCATGGCATCTTTCAATTGCGTGCCAGCGATAAAACGGGATGCGGTGCGCCAGGCGAAGCTCCAGTTGGTAATGAGATTTTGCGCCCATGTGGCTTTGGATAAGTAGATGAAGAAAGAGCGAAGCATTTTCCATCCTTATGAAGAGAAATACAGACCGCAGGCAAAAGAGAATTTTTGAAACAAACCCGCGCAACGCCGATAGAAATAACGGCAAATACATTCTAGCACAGCCCGCTATTTGAGCGTGTTATACTTTTTGCCTGACTTTTGTCACTACTTTAACAGGCAAAAAACAGGGCTAAATTACTTTGGAGGACTTATGAGAAACCGAAATACCAATATCATCCTTCGGGGTGTGTCGATTCTTTTCCTAACCGCCGCGCTGGTGCTCGGCATTTTTTCCCTGGTGAATTACAGCCGCCAGCGCAATAATTACCCTGCCGGTATGAATATTGCCGGCATCCCCGCTGGCGGGTTAACCCCTGCCGAGGCTTCACAAAGACTACTGGAGGTCTACACCTCTCCAATTGAAATGCTTTACAACGAAGCCATCATTCATATTAACCCTGCCGTAGTGGGCTTTCAACCCGATGTGGAAACCATGCTCGCCGCCGCCGACCTGACCCGCACCGGAACTTCCTTTTGGGGTGGATTTTGGGATTACCTCTGGAGCCGCACCCCGCCAGAAACCACCATTCCGCTTAGCGCCACTATTTCAGATGATCGCCTGCGCGAATATTTGCAAAATGAAATTGCAACGCGCTACGACCTGCCCCCCGCGCCGGCAGTGCCTGTGCCCGGTGGAACCTCGTTTCTGGCTGGGCAACCAGGGCAAACTTTAGATATTGACCGCGCTGTTCTGCTCATTAGTGACGCGCTGCGCTCGCCCACCAACCGCTCGGTTGCGCTCACATTTACGCGCAGCGCCGCCGCCCGACCCACCAGCGAGAACCTCTCCATTCTGCTTAAGCAAATTGTCACAGTTTCAGACTTTGACGGCTTAATTGGGCTTTACATGGTAGACCTGCAAACCGGGCAGGAAATTCACTTTGCAATCAACAACAAGCAGGAAATCGGCGTAGAGCCAGATATTGCATTCACAGCATCCAGCACCATCAAAGTACCCATTGTTGCATCGTACTTAATCAACCGAGGCAGCAACCTGGATTCAACCACCTCTGAAATCATCTCGCGTGTGCTGGGCAGGTCAGATAATTCTGCAACCGACCTGGTGCTGGAGCGCATCAACGCTGCCATCGGTCCACTAATTGTGACACAAGACATGAAAACCATTGGTCTAACCAGCACGTTTATTAATGGATTCTTTGCGCCGGGTTCTCCCCCTCTCTCACCCCAGCCTGTCACCCCTGGCAACTCACGCACCGATATTTTTACCGACCCAGACCCATATTCGCAAACCACACCGTCAGAAATGGGAGCATTGCTCGCAGATTTATATCAATGCGCGCAAAATAGCGGCGGCGCGTTAATTGCAGCATTTCCAGATCAAGTGACCCCCGCCACCTGCCAATTGTTGATTGACTTCATGGCACAGGATAAACTCGGCTCGCTGATTCAGGGCGGCGTACCCGACGGAACCCTTGTGCCGCACAAACATGGCTATGTTCCCGCCGCCGACGGCGTTGTGCGCGATACCAGCGACGTGGGCATTATCTACACCCCCGGCGGAAACTTTGTTCTGTCCATTTATAGTTACCACCCCGTCAATAATATTTGGAACATCATCAACCCATTAATCGGCGATTTAACCAAAGCCATCTACAACTATTTCAATGTGAATATAGAATAACCCGGCAATGCCCAATATGTTAGGCAAAGGCGGTTTTTCCGCAGCAACCTGCCAGTTTAGGCAAGGAGATTGATTCGCGCCTCGCAATGCTTGCACCAAACACAAGTGCGATGTGACATTCTCATACGGAAAATTAAAGAGAATGACCGACAAAATGAGCCTTTTTTTTCTACTTCGTATATAATCAACCCATGAGCGCATCCCTCGGAATTCACCGACTACAGCAAGTAGATCGTCAAATTGACCATGCGCGCGCGCATTTGGACAACATCCGCCAGACCCTTGAAAACGACACAGAACTGCGCCAGGCGCTCAAAGAATTGGAAAGCGCCCAATTGAGTCACCGCCACGCCGACCACGCGCTAAAAAATGCGGAAGCAGAAGTACAAGCCCAAAAAATAAAAATTGAACAAGCCGAATCCAATTTGTATGGCGGCAAGGTGCAAAACCCAAAAGAATTGCAGGATTTACAAAAAGATATTCTTTCACTTAAAAAGCATTTTGCGCTGCTGGAAGAACGCGAACTTGAAAGCATGATCCAAACCGAAAGCGCCGAAATTAACCTGCAAGATGCAAAAACAAAAATAGAATTAATGCAAGCCCGCCTTGGAAGCGAACATAAAAAATTAATCGAAGAACAATCGGCATTGACCAGCAAACTTGCCGAACTCACCGAAGAACGCGCCGCGACCCTCGCCCCAATTGAAAACAATATGATTCAAATTTACGAAAACCTGCGCCAGCAAAAAAAGGGGGTGGCAGTTGCCGAAGTAAATGACAGCGCCTGCAACGCCTGCGGCGCCAGCATCACCACCGCCCTACAACAAAACGCGCGTTCACAAAAACAACTGGCGCATTGCCCATCCTGCGGAAGAATTTTATACGTCAACTAAAATATGCCCATGTTCAAATTTGCGATTGACTCATTTTCATTTTTTACTGGTTTTGTTGCCGCATCTATCTTCTGGTGGCTCATTAAGCAAGCGCGCCCAATATGGGGGGAACTGGTTGCCGGGGTCAAAGAACAACGCGAGACAGCCCAAACCCACAAAACCAACACAGTGGAAGAAAATCATCGCCGAATCACCTTGCGCCGCGCACAAGGCATGCACCTGGCAGCGCCGCTCTTTGCGTTGGACGAAATTCTACAAGAACCATTGCTGATAGCCCCCCCGCAAATTGTTGAACCTGGCACCCCGCTCAAGTTTGAAGATGTCATTTCACAAACCCTGCCCTACCTGCCCGCCTGGCCCGAAATTGCAGCCGCATACCACACACAAACCATCACATTACCGCAAGCCCTCTCAGGCGGAGACGCCAACATTGTCATCATTGGGCAGCCTGGCATAGGCAAGACCGTTGCCCTTGCGCACCTGGCATCACTCGCCGCAAACCGCAGCGAAAAAATGGAAACACTCAAAGACGCAGTTCCGTTTTTACTTCACATCGCCAATCTAAATCTACCCATCCCCAACCCCAAAAATATACTCACCCCGCTGATCGAAGCCGCATCAGAACACGCCCCAATGCTAGACCTGGCGCGCCTGCCAGCCTTTATTGAAAGCGTATTCAAAAACGGAAATGCGCTGCTATTAATTGACGGCTTTGACGAAATTGCGCCAGACAGCCAAAAAATCATCACCGACTACATCAAAACAATCATCGAGCATTACCCAAAGACACGCATTGTCACCACCGGCTCACCCGAATATTTAGACGGCTTAATTGCACTGGGCTTTGCGCCGCTGGCTTTAATGACCTGGTCGGCGCGTGACCACCAAAAATTTATCGAACAATGGGGCAGCCTATGGTCACAAACAATTGAGCGGGAAACCAGAACGCAAACCGAATCCGCGCCCATAGACCCGCTCTTGCTCAACGTTTGGCTAAGCGCCGATAATGCAAATTTATCTCCCTTTGAATTAACACTCAAAACCTGGGGCGCATACGCCGGCGACAGCCTGGGAGCGCACGTCCTTGAATCCATCGCCACCCACATCCGCCGCCTTGCACCAGAAAACACCCCATTGGCAGCCCTGGAAACCCTGGCGATGCAAATGGTCATCAATACACAACCTGTCTTCGACCCGCGCGTAGCCCGCACCTGGGTTCAATCGTTTGAAGTGGCAGAAGAAAAATTGGAAGGCGAAACCAACGACCAGCCAATCGAAGAAACTTCCGAAAAAACAAAAACCCAAAAAGGGAAAAAGATAGAAAAAGCGGTTGCCGCCCCCACCACCGGCTTGCTCGGAAAAATGACCGCCAGCGGATTACTGGCAGCCTACCCAAACAACAAAATGCGTTTTACGCACCCCGTTTTGGCAGGCTATTTGGCAGGGCGGGCATTAATCAATTACAACGCCGAAGAAGCCATCTTAAACCAGCCAGACTGGTCAGGCAAATATCTTGCCATGCGCTATTTTTCTGCCTATGGAGATGCCAGCAAACTGGTACAAACTTTAATGGGCTTTTCGCGCCTGCCCATGCACCGCCCACTTTTCGCGGCAGCGCGCTGGCTGCGAGACGCTCCCAAAAATGCCCCCTGGCGCGGGAAAATATTTAGCGCACTTGCCGCCGTTTTGCAAACAGAAGGGCTGCCGCTCAATTTGCGCGGGCAGGCAATGGCGGCATTTGTGCTCAGCAACGATTCAAACGGAATGGCTCTCTTCCGTCAATTTTCAACAACACAAGAATTTGACCTCGTACATCTTTCCATATTAGGCGCTGGCGCCATGCGCGACCAAAAAGCAGTTCAAATATTGGAAGGCGCTGTTCAATCTCCCAGCCAGGCAGTACGCCACGCAGCCTGTATGGCGCTGGTCTCCATTGGAACCAACGAAGCGCTTGAAACAGTGGCTCGTACCCTGCTCAACGGTGATGAAAATATCCGCCGCGCCGCCGCCGAAGCATTGGCAAACGACCCGCACGAAGGGCACGCCATGCTGCAAGACGGGCTGACCATTAATGATATTCTGCTGCGCCGCGCCGCCGCCTACGGGCTTGGGCGCATTAACGAACCCTGGGCAATGGAAGCCTTGCAAAAAGTACAAATTGAAGACGACCAATGGGTTGTGCGCAATGCCGCAACAGAAGTGCTGGATTCAAAAACCAGCGCAGGCTCACGCGCCCCTCACAAATTAAAAACCCCGTCAGAGTCACCCTGGCTGGTGGAATTTGCCGGCAAGCAAGGCATGGGAATTTCACCCGGAGTGCCCGCAACCGACATTCTATTACTGGCGCTGCAAAGCGAAGACCCCAACCTGCGCCTTGCCGCCCTGCCCTATCTCAAATATACGGCAAACGAAGTTGTATTGACTCAGATTTACGCCGCCATGTACACAGAAGATCGTGACCTGCGCGAATCTGCATACAATATCCTTTGGGAACTTGGCACCTCTGGGCTAAAACTCCCACACCCCAATCAATATGGATACGGTTAACTATGCTTATAACAAATGCAAACATCATCACCTGGGAACCCAAAAATCGGATTCTCGAAAACCATGCGATCTACATCGAAGGCGACCGCATTAAAGAGATTGGAAGCGTCAAATCTCTGACTGCAAAATACCCAAAAGCAAAAACGCTGGATGCTCGCGGGCAATATGTTATGCCCGGCAATATTTGCGCACATACCCATTTTTACAGCGCTTTTGCACGCGGCATGGCAATTCCTGGACCTGCGCCCAAAGACTTCCCTGAGATATTACAAAAGTTATGGTGGCCCCTCGACCGATCTTTGGATGGCGAAGCGGTACGCTTCTCGGCGCTGATCAGTTTGGTAGATGCCATTAAACACGGCACAACCACCCTCATTGACCATCACGCCTCACCCAACGCCATTGACGGATCGCTGGACTTGATTGCCGATGCAGTAGACAAAAGCGGACTGCGCGGCGTGTTGTGCTATGAAGTAACCGACCGTGACGGAAGCGACAAAGCCAACGCGGGCATCAACGAAAACGTACGCTTCATAAAACGTCTGGCAGCAGACCCACACCCACGGCTGGCAGGAACATTCGGCTTACATGCCAGTCTCACGCTTTCTGGGCTCACCTTGCAGGCTTGCCGCGCCGCCGCACCCGAAGGCGTTGGCTTTCACGTTCATACCGCAGAACACGAATCAGACGAATACGACAGCCTGAACAAAAGCCAGATGCGCGTGATAGATCGCCTGCAAAAACACGGCATTCTCGGACCCAACACCATCACCGCGCACGGCATCCATTTTGACGCGCGTGAAATGGAAATTCTAAAAGAAACCGGCACCTGGCTCACCCACCAGCCGCGCTCCAACATGAATAATGGAGTCGGCGTCACACCAGTTGAATCGATGATGCGCATGGGCGTTAAAGTTTGCCTGGGGAATGACGGCTTCTCCAACGCCATGTGGGAAGAATGGAAAACCGCCTACCTGCTGCACAAAGCACATCACCGCGACCCGCGCCGCATGGGCGGATATGACGTAACCCAAATGGCAATTTACAACAACGCCGCACTTGCCAATCAATTCTTCCCAGATGCGCCCATTGGACAGATTGTGCAAGGCGCCTTCGCCGACTTAATTTTTGTAAACTATCACCCCCACACCCCCATGACAGAAGGCAACCTGCCCTGGCATATTATTTTCGGCTTTCAGCAAAGCATGGTCACAACCACCATTGCCGCAGGCAAAGTATTAATGAAAGACCGCGAATTACTAACCCTCAACGAAGCAGAAATTGCCGCCCGCGCCAGAGAAATTGCCCCGCGCATTTGGAAACGCTACGAAGAAGAAGTGGCAAAGGTTTCATAGGTCTGAGGCGCATCAAAAGACAGATGCGCCAATCACATTTCAAAAACATCTGGAGATACCATGACTGACACAAATTTATTACTAACCGTTGCCGTACTGGGTGGAACTGGCAAAGAAGGCAAAGGGCTAGCCTATCGTTGGGCGCGCGCGGGCTACCGCGTACTCATTGGTTCACGCAGCGCAGAAAAAGCAATCGCCGCCGCCAGTGAAATCAAAGCAATGCTCGGCGAAGAGACCTCCATCAACGGAATGTCGAACCTGGAAGCAGCACACGAAGCGAACATTGCCGTGCTAACCGTTCCATACGCGGCACACCGCGACACGCTCGAATCGATCAAAGAAGAACTCAAAGGCAAAATTTTAGTAGATGTCACCGTCCCCCTGGCGCCGCCCAAAGTCTCCACAGTGCAAATGCCCGCCGCCGGTTCTGCCGCACAAGAAGCAAAACAAATTATGGGCGAAGAAACCCAGGTCTGCGCCGCGTTTCAAAATATTGGCTACGACCACCTCCTGGACAATGCAGAGGTGGAATGTGACGTGCTTGTAACAGGCACCAGCAAAGAAGCCCGCGCCGAAACCATCAAACTGGTAGAAGCCGCCGGACTGCGCGGATGGGATGCCGGTCC
>DYML01000070.1:0-7521 GCA_020721605.1 Anaerolinea thermophila | reverse complement strand
CCCTTACCCTCACCCCGCTCCAGCACATACCCCTTATCCGCCAGAATAACAACCTGGCGGATATTCTACTTAAGTCCCTGCAAGAGACCCACGTTCAATTAAAAAGCGATGATATTCTAGTTGTGGCGCAAAAAATTGTCAGCAAAGCCGAAGGGCGAATGATAAACCTGGCAACGGTAAAACCCTCTGCCCGCGCACAAAACCTGGCGGAAGAATCACAAAAAGACCCGCGCGTTGTAGAATTGATGCTGCAAGAAAGCAACGGAATTTTACGAGTGCGCGTGGGAACAATCATCGTGGAACATAAACTTGGCTTTGTATGCGCCAATGCCGGCATAGACCATTCCAATGTAATTTACAACGAAAAAGAAGAGCATGTATTGCTGCTGCCGCAAGACCCAGATCAATCGGCGCGCAACATTCGTGAACAGATACAACAAAAAATAGGCGTCAAAATTGGCGTAATGATCATTGATTCACATGGACGCGCCTGGAGAAATGGCACCGTTGGCATTTGCATTGGCTTAAGCGGCATCCCCGCGCTCATAGATGAGCGCGGCTGGAAAGACCTCTTTGGCGGCACACTGCAAATTACCATCGTCGGCATAGCCGATGAACTCGCCGCCGCCGCCTCACTGATGATGGGGCAAGCCGCCGAAGGCATTCCCGCCGTGCATGTACGCGGGTTTCCCTACCCGCTGGGCGAAGGCACGCTCAAAGAAATGCTGCGCCCAAAAGAACAAGACATGTTTCGATAGGCAAATCGTTAAGCAGCCGCAAGGAAACACTAACCCAAAACTTATAAGTCTTTGCTATATTCAACTTAACAAGAATCCCCCTCCCCATTAATGCCTACAACAGATGAACTCCACACCTTTCTGCAAACTCGCCGCTCCATTCGCCGCTTCCAACCAGACCCTGTGCCTCAAGCGGTGATTGAAAACATCCTCCACACCGCCACATTCGCACCCTCTGCCCACAACCGCCAACCCTGGCGCTTTGCAGTTGTAACCGAGCCAGCCCTAAAAACACGGCTGGGAGAAGCAGTTACCGCCCAAATGCAAGAAGACATGCAAGCCGAAGGCGCAGACCCAACAGAAATTAAAAAGCGCACAAGCATTTCGCTACGCCGCATAAACGAAGCGCCGCTGATCATTACTCTCTGCCGAGACAAAACTGATGTGCGCACCGACACACCCGAAGAAACAATCATGGGTATTCAATCCACTGCGTTGGCGGGGCTTCAACTTTTACTCGCCGCCCATGCCGAAGGATTGGGCGGAAATTGGGTCTGCTGGGCATTGTACGCACAGCAAGCGATCCGCACGGTACTCAACCTGCCCCAAACCTGGGAGCCACAAGCCTTTTATTTTTTAGGTTATCCCGCAGAAATCCCCCCCCAAAAAGACAGAAAAACAATAAAGGACATTACCGCATTTTGCGTTAACGCTGAAAATAAACCATGAAAATAGTTGCCCTCGCCGGCGGAGTTGGCGGCGCAAAACTAGCGCACGGACTCGCTCAAACTTTACCACCCCAAGATTTAACGGTCATTGTGAATACAGGCGATGACTTTGAACATTTAGGACTCACCATTTGCCCCGACTTAGACACAGTTTGCTACACGCTGGCAGGCTTGGCAAATTCCAGCACAGGCTGGGGACGCGAAAACGAAACCTGGAACACCATCACCAACATCGAAAAACTTGGCGGACCAAACTGGTTTCGGCTTGGCGACCAAGATTTTGGCACACACATCGAACGAACAAGAAGATTAAAAGAAGGCAAGTCACTCTCGCAAATTACACAAGAGTTTTGCACAGCCTGGGGCATTCAACCAACAGTTTTACCCATGAGCGATTCACCTGTGCGAACCATTGTCTGCACCGATGAAGGCGAACTGGCGTTTCAGGAATATTTTGTTCACAGGCAGTGTCATCCGCGCGTCAGCGGCTTTCGATTTGAAGGAGCCGCAACAGCGCAACCCACGCACGGCGCGCGCACAGCGCTTGAAGCCGCCGATGCAATTATCATTTGCCCATCCAACCCCTGGGTCAGCATAGACCCAATTTTGCGCGTCCTCAAAGAAATAAACAAACCCGTAGTCGCAGTCTCCCCCATCATCGGCGGAAAGACAGTCAAAGGACCCGCCGCCAAAATGTATGCCGAACTAGGCATTGAGCCTTCCGCCCTGGCAGTTGCCGAGCATTATCAGCGCCTGTTGGCTGGATTTATATTAGACAATAAAGACAAGCAGTTGTCAGACAAATTCAGAGGTAAAATATTGGTAACAGACACCCTAATGAACTCAAATGCAGACCGCGCCCGCCTCGCCAGGGATGTGCTACACTTTATTGGGAGCATACAAATATGACACTTTGGGCAATCATCCCAGTAAAACCTTTGCGGCGCGGAAAGTCTCGGCTGGCAGGAACACTCACAGAAGATGAAAGAACGGCACTAAATCAAGAATTATTGGAACACACCCTCAACGTACTCTCTGGCTTAAAAGAATTAGATCAGGTACTGGTGGTAAGCCGCGACCCGCAAGCCCTAAACATTGCCCGCAATCACGGCGCCAAAACCGTGCAAGAGGATGGTCAGCCCCACCTAAATACAGCCCTAGCCCGCGCCACCGTCATGGCACAAGTTCACTCCACACGCGGCATTCTTGTATTACCCGCCGACCTGCCATTGCTCACCCCAAATGACGTACGCACCTTAATTGACCTGGCAGTCAAACCACCGGTTGTGGTCATTGCGCCCGACAGGCATGGCAAAGGAACCAATGCCCTGCTAATGGTTCCAGCAGGACAAATTGAATATGATTTTGGCGAAGGCTCCTTCCAAAGGCATTGTGAACGCGCAATAAAATCTGGAGCAAGGCTGGAAATTGTAGAAATACACTCCCTAGGACTAGACCTAGACCTACCCGAAGATTTAGAAATCATACAGAAATTGAAAATTGAAAAATCAAATGCCATTAACTGATGATTAGCGGCTGCACCCGGCAAAAAACTGGAAATTCCCCAAAACCACGCCTAACATCAGCCAAGGAATAAAATTAATTTTACACAAGGAGAAAAACCATGACTGAACGTGTAGCGCTTTACCTGCAAGACTCGCACGACCTGCGTGACGGGATGGACTATGCAAGATACGCAGAAGAAAAAGGATTTGAAGCAGTGTGGCAGGCAGAAAGTCGTTTGGTGCGCGATGCCATTGTTCCCATGGCGGCTTATGCAGCAGTAACCGACACCCTAAAAGTTGGCTCTGGAGTCATCAACAACTGGACGCGCAACATTGGGCTGCTCGCAGCAACCTTCCTAACCCTGGACGACCTTGCCCCAAATCGCGCGATCTGCGGCATTGGCGCCTGGTGGGACCCGCTAGCCAAAAACGTAGGCATTACACGAAAAAAACCCCTGCTTGCCATGCGTGAAACGGTTGAAGTTATGCGCCGCCTGCTGAATATGGAACGAGTTACCTTTCATGGCGAATTTCACCATGTAGACGGCATTGAACTGGACGTAGTCCACGGACGCCGCGAACCGCGCAACGTCCCCATTATGATTGGCGCAACGGGCGACCTAATGATGGAAATGACGGGCGAAATCGCAGACGGCTGCGTAATGAATTACTGTGTTGCCCCCGAATACAACGACAGGGCGCTTGAACTGCTGACCAAAGGCGCAGCCAAAGCAGGGCGCAAGATCGAAGACATAGACCGCCCACAATTGATCGTCTGCTCGGTGGATGAAGATCACGACAAAGCAATTGACTACAGCAAAATGCTGCTCTGCCAATACATGGCGCAGCAGCCACACATCGCCAAAGCATCTGGCGTATCGGACGACGTAGTACATGAAATTCAATCCATTTTAGGCTGGCCCGCCACAAAAGAACAAATTAACAAAGCCAAACACCTCGTACCCGACGAATTGGTACTCAAAATTACCGCCTCTGGCACACCCAGTGAAGCGCGCGCCAAAGTTGCCGAATACACCAAGCGCGGCTGCACCTGCCCCATTCTGTACCCGGTTGGCGGAAATTTCAAATTATTAATTGATACCTTTGCACAAAAATAAAAAACTGACGGAGAGCCAAAGCGCCCTGCGTTCAATTCATGCGCCAGGCAAAAACTTGGCGCATGAATTGCTAGACAAATAACCCTCCCTCATGTAAAATACAGCGCTGTTAAAAAGAAAGTTATTTTGGAGAAAAACCTTGGCTAACATTAAATCACAAATCAAACGCAATCGTCAAAATGAAAAAAGCCGTCTGCGCAACCGCGTTGTGCGTGGCGCGGCTCGTACTGCCATCACCGCCGCCCGCACCGCGTTTACAGAGAACGACCCCCAAACAAAGGAAGCCGTCCTCAAGGCAATTAGCACGCTAGACAAAGCCGCCGAAAAAGGCGTGATTCACAAAAACAACGCCTCCCGCCGCAAAGGTCGCTTAATGAAGCGTCTGGCTGATTTTATTGCCAACCCGCCCGTGGTGGAAGAGAAGAAGAAAAAGAAAGTCCCAGCAAAAAAATAAGCAACACCAGCCATTAAACGGGAACGCCACACATGGGCGCTCCCGTTTTTTGTTAACCATAACGCCCGTTTAAGATTAACCTATGTTTAAACAAGAACAACAACTCATTGAAACTAAAATAAAAGAATTCTGCGCCGCGAATGATATTGCGCTGGCTGAGCTCAAATGGCAGCCCATCCCCTTCTCTGGTGAATGGGGAATTTCGACTTCCTTCTTTCAGACCGCCGCCAATGAAGCGCGCGCGGGCAAGGGGAACAAACTTCCAGTGCCGCAAAAAGCCCAGGAAATTGCCGAACAAGTCAAGGCGCAGATCGGAAGCGTGGATGGAATCAGCCGCATAGATGCCGTTAAGGGGTATCTCAATTTATACTTTTCAACTTCTGCGTATGCCAGCCGGGTTGTGGATGCAGTGTTCGCTTCGCGCCTAAATTTTGGGCGCGGCGCGGCGAAAAATGAAACGGTGATGGTCGAATATGCCCAGCCAAACACACACCACTCGTTCCACATTGGACATGCGCGTAACACGATTTTAGGCGAAACCCTCGCGCGACTGGTTGAATTCGCGGGCTATAAAACAATCCGCGCTTCGTATCCTGGTGATTTGGGTCTCGGCGTCATCACTGTGATGTGGATGTATAACAAGTTTTACAAGGGACAGGAGCCGCAGGGCGTGCATGAGCGCGGTCAATGGCTGGCAAAACTTTATGTGGAAGCCACCGCCCTGCTTGAAAAACAGGAAAATGAAACGCCCGAACAAACTGCCCAGCGCGAAGCATACGACGCCGAGCGGCGGGAAATGTATCGCAAATGGGATGCAGGCGATGAAACAGTGCGCGAATTGTGGCGCGAAACCCGCGAATGGAGTTTGGAAGAACTGCGCGATGTGCTGGAAATGCTGGATGTCAAAATAGATGTCTGGTTCTATGAAAGCGAATTGGATGAACCATCCAAAGTAATTGTGGATGAATTGATTGCCAAAGACATCGCCACCGATGAACGTTCACAGGGCGGCGCGGTGATCGTAAAAATTGACGAGAAGTTGGGACTGACCAAGGAAAAATACCGCACAAATATTCTCCTGCGTTCAGACGGCACGACCCTGTATCTTACAAAAGACCTTGCGTTAGCCAAAGTAAAGTTTGAAAAATATCATGTTGATCGCTCCATTTATGTTGTGGATGTGCGCCAGTCCATGCACTTGCAACAGGCGTTTGCGATTCTCAAATTGTGGGGGTTTCCACAATCTGAAAAATGCCATCACCTGGGATATGGGTTTGTGAGCCTGCCCGAAGGAGCCATGTCTGCGCGGCGCGGACGGGTTGTGCTATTCAAAGACGTAGCGGATGAGGCGGTTAAGCGCGTGCTGGCTGTTGAATCGGAAAAAAGCGGCGATGTGCCTGCGAGCGAGCGCGAGAAGATTGCGTATCAAATCGGCATGGGCGCGTTGATCTATTCCATGCTTTCGGTGGACAACAACAAGGATATTGTCTTTGACATTAACGAGGCGTTATCCTTTGACGGCAGGACGGGTCCGTATATTCAAAATGCGTATGTGCGGGCGAATTCGATTTTGAAGAAGGCGCAAGTTACAAGTTACGAGTTACAAGATGTGAGATCAACCTTTGACTATGAATTAACAAAACATGAGATTGAGTTGATCGAGCAGATTTCGCGCTTCCCGCAAACGGTGGAACAGGCGGCAAACGAGTATCGTCCGCTGGTGATGGCGGCTTATGCGTACGATCTGGCAAACACATTCCATTCGTTTTATCATGCGGTGAACGTAATGCAAACCGAAAACGAAAAAGCCAGAAATGCGCGCCTGCAATTGGTGATGGCGGCAAAACAAACAATTGAAAACGCGCTGAGACTACTTGGAATTCAATCGCCTGATGTAATGTAAAAACGGGCGGGGCAAAACGACTGTCATACTAAAAACAGGTTGAAAGTTACCTATCCTTTCAGCCTGTTTTCTTGTTTAATGAAATCAGAGAGATCGTATTGGGTAAAAACGATGCGGCTCAAAACCAAAGCCGGGTTGCGTCGGACACTGTCCTCAGTACGATTTGTACGATAGGAGATTCCTATGCCAATCAAAACCATCATCATGGGCGCGGCAGGACGTGACTTTCATAACTTCAACACGTTCTTCCGTGGAAACAAGGATTATGAGGTCGTGGCGTTCACGGCAACCCAAATCCCTGATATTGAAGGTCGCGTGTATCCGAAGGAACTCGCGGGCGAGATGTACCCGAAAGGGATTCCGATCCATGCCGAAGGGGAATTGCTTGACCTGATCAAAAAACATGGGGCGGAACAAGTTGTTTTTGCCTACAGCGATGTGCCGCATGAATATGTAATGCACAAAGCCAGTATGGTTAACGCGGCTGGCGCGGATTTCCGCATTATGGGAACAAAGTATACGCAGGTGAAATCAACCAAACCAGTCGTGTCAATCAGCGCGGTTCGGACAGGATCAGGCAAAAGCCAGACAACGCGGCGGGTGTCTTTAATCCTCAAAGAGATGGGGTACAAAGTTGCGGCGATTCGTCATCCAATGCCTTATGGAAATCTGGTGGCGCAAGAAGTTCAACGCTACGCGAATTATGACGATCTTGATGAATATCAATGCACGATTGAAGAACGCGAAGAATATGAGCCGCACATTGATAATGGCGTAATCATCTACGCGGGCGTGGATTATGAAAAAATTATTCGCCAGGCAGAGACCGAAGCGGATATTATTTTGTGGGACGGCGGCAATAACGACTTCCCGTTCTACATCCCTGACCTGCAAATTGTTGTAGCAGACCCGCACCGCACCGGACACGAATCAACTTACTACCCAGGCGAAACAAACGTACGCATGGCGGATGTATTCGTAATTAATAAAGTGGATACTGCCGATGCGGAGAATGTGATCAAACTGCGCGAATCGCTTCGCAAGTTGAATCCAAATGCGATTCAGATCGAAGCCGC
>DYML01000069.1:1269-16188 GCA_020721605.1 Anaerolinea thermophila | reverse complement strand
CCGATCTTCATCACCCGCCGCCAGCGGCTGACATCGTTGAGCGAAATCCAGCGGCGTTCTTCTGTGCGATAGAACCAGTCTTTATCTTGTTGATAATAAACCAGTACGCCCGTTGATTCCCAGATGTTGAGAATTTCATTGCCATGTGCGTGCGTATCGTCAAAGTCAGTGGTGGCGCGTTGCCCCATCTCGCTGTAAAGTTCGTTGAGTTGCAGCAAAAGAGTATTGATCTCAGGTGCAAGATGGCTGACTTTAAGCCCAATGCGTTTGGCTTCTTCAAATAGAATTGGGTAGCCGTGAGACGGATATTTGGCGTTCAAGGCGGCGGCAATTCTATCTGCTTCCGATTCTTCTGTAACGTGGTGCGATAGTAATTCTTTGCAGAGCATAATAGAGAGCGATTCGGCGCGGTCTACTGCGCCAATCACCAGCGGGTGTACATGTTGAAAAAGTTCCTGGTACGGGTTTTCTTTTGCCTCGCTATTTTGCGCCTGCCACAAACGCACCACGCGCGTTAATTCGTCCAGGCTAACGCTCACGCGGTCGTTGTCGCGGTCTAGCGGTGAGAGGGAATGCGTGAGAGAGGTGTCTACCGGGGTGAGGTATGCCATAGGTCCCATTTGAATTTCATTTGCGCCCAGGGTGATCATGGTGGCAGCGGATGCACATTCCAGCGGAATAACGGCAATGACCTCTTTGCAATACTGGCGCAGTAAATTAACAAGCCGCAAAGAAGATTGCCCATTGCCACCGCTGGATTTTAGAAAAAGGTATATTTTTTCCTGATGACCTATTTTTTCCAGCAGTTCGTATAAAGCCAGAACATCATCGTGGCAAATGCTGCCGCGCGGGTTGTTAAAATATGTAACCAGTGTGCCGCCCTGCAATTGGTTAAACTGTTTGATAATATTTTGTGTTTTGCTAAATAAAATTGGGGGTTGTTTTTCTTTGCTCGGTTTCACTTTGGCTGCCATCTCTTTGCTCCTTTATAAAAATATATTATTTTACTTTGCAGGGTCGTAACTGCTTTAGCAATATTCCAACATAATTCACAGACAAGGGGTTGCTAAATTTTTTAATCTCTTGACCAAAGCCAGCCTGCGGCAAAGCCGAGAACTTCTCCCAAAAATACAAAGACAATCACACCCGAAAGCCCACGGGCGCTCAACCAGGCAAAGGAACCAAACAAGCCAAAGATGAGATAGTTGTACGCTGTCAGTCCGCCCAGGGCAATGCCCAATGCCCAGCGAAAAGCGGCACGGCGGCTAAAAACACGCAAGCCAATTCCATAGACTACCCAAATACTAAACGCAATGAAAAGCATGGCGATCAGCCAGGCAGAAAAACGCGGGTATCCAGCAGGTGAAATATAAAGGTCTTCCGCCGCTTCTTTCGGCTCTTCAGGCGTGGGCGAAAGCGACTGAGTTAATTCGGGAACCACGACCGTCACGGCAACCGCGCCAGACTGTGAGACATCCAATTGCAGCGATTCAGAAATAAGCGCCGGCTCACTGGTGACATGAATTTCGAGCAAGCCTGGTTTGTCCAAACCAAATGCGGCGCGCGCCACACCTTGCGTTGTGACCGAATCCACCTGCTTAAGGATGCCGCCGCCCTCGCCGGTGAGCATCATGGAAAATTGAACCACAGTACCATCGGGAACGGGATGCCCGTTGTTGTCTTCAATAATTCCGGTGCGAATGGCAATGGTGTCGCCAATGCGAAAGAGCGGAATGGGCGTTGGCTCAGGGGTCACCAACAGCCCGGTTGGCACAACCACAGGTTCGATATCAAGAAAGAGGGGAATGATCTGCGCTGGGTTGGGAGACATGACCGAGATCAGATCGTACCCCACAGCCGAGATCGAAACAGGAGATGCGCCAACGGGTGTAAGTTCCTGAAAGAGCAAACGCGCGGCTACATCTACAAACTGAGGCTGTTTGCTATAAAGGGCGTAGTAAGCGGTAAATTTTGAAATGGTGGTGGTATCAAAATAATAGGGTGCGCCAAACGAAAAAAGAATAATGCGTTTATTGCGCAGCAGGTCGGGGCGCTCACGCAGAAAGCGGCTAATGAGCGTTGGCTGCCCTTGCGCGGTATCGGTAAAGGAAAGGACAATCCAACTTGCGGTTCTGAGGTCATCTTCCATGAAGGCAATTTCTTGCGCATCGAGCAGGGTTTGCAGATTTTGCAGCGAATATGAATCCAGTTGAAAATTTGCAATCTGGTTGCCGCTTTGTGGACCATACAAATAAAGCACGGTTTGCTGCAAAGCGTCCTGCGCCAGCATGGGCTGATCCAAACAGGTGGAGCATTGTTTGGCGCTGCTGGTATCGGTAATAAAGACCATGCTCTCATTGGGTTGGGGCGGAAGGGGCATGACCGCAGCAAGGTCTTGTTTATCTGGGCTAATGAGGGTGGCGGCGTTGCGCGCCACATCAAAGATTACTTCGGTTGCCGAGCCAATGGCATTTAAAGGGCTGATGGGCGTAATGACATTGGAAATGTGGAAGGTTTGATACACGCCAAGTTTTGCCGCCAAAATTCGCGCGGCGGAAGAATCCACCCGCTGCGCGAAGGCGGGGTCTTCGCGGTACTTCTGCGCAAAAAATTCTATCACCTGGGTCGTGGTAGTGTAGGAATTTGAAAAGTCACTGGAGGTGATATTCCCCAGGTAAAGCAGGTCATTACCTGCCAAAAAGGCATCTCGTGCGGCAATGCGTGCCGAAAATTGCCCGCCGCCGGTTGCATAAAATTCGCGGACAGCGCGTGTGCCAAGATCATCACTAACGATTAACCCGCCATTGGTTTGCCAAGTGGAAAACTGCGGCAGGGACAAAATTTGTTTTAATGCTTGCGGGTCAAAACTGATTGGGCGGGTGGTGGCGCGAATATTGCCTTGAAAGCCCTGATAGCGAATATGAGAGACCAGCAAACCGTCTGCCACTGCCGAGGCAGTGGCGGCATTGCCAGTTACCGCAAAAAACGGGGCAAGTTCAATTTGTTTCAGTTGCTCAATAGATTTGCGAACGGTGGAAACTTCATCTTCTGGCAAACGGTCTGAGCCGCCCACGCCAGGAAAATGTTTGGCAATGACCTTCAATTTATTTTGGCTGCCGCTGTGCAACCCCGCCACATAAGCGCTTCCCATTTCGCCCACCCAAAACGGGTCGCCGCCAAAAACGCGGGCGCCGAGGTCGCCGCCAGAAACAGCAGGCGCTTCGAGTACGTCGAGCGCGGGTCCAAAATAGAAGTTGAAGCCAAGCGCGGCAAGTTCACGCCCGCGTATTTCGCCCACGCGCTGCGCCAGTTCCAAGTTCCAGGTGGCGCCAATTGCCATTTCACTGGGCAGGGGAGTCAGCCCGCTCAAAATTTGGTCGGTGGGGTAGCCGCTGCCTTCTTGTGAAATGCCCACCAAGAGCGGCACATAGGTCGAATCGAAAGGCAGGGCGCTGGCGGGGTTAATGATGGGCGTCTGGGAAATATCCCATTCCAATTGTTGCAGGGTGTTAATCAGCGTGTGTGCCTGCGGTACGGTATCTGGCGCGGGCGCAAAGTTATCATTTTCTGCCAGCAAAACCACGCCGCCAATGTGGTATTGAACCATCAGGTTATAAATTTGCGAAGTTTCGCTGGTGTCGGTGCCGCTAAATGTAACCAGAAACAACTGCCCAACGCGCTCTTCGGGCGTCATTGAATTTAAGATGGATAGAACTTCGGGCGACACAACAGGAGATTGTGCCTGCGCCGAAATTGGCATAAGCGTGGCAAGAAAAAAAATAAGCAAAACAATGGCGGGAATTTTTTTGGAGAACTGGTTCAGACGGGGCTTAAGATAAAAGAGACGCCGCTCAATGAACGACGCCTTATGGTTTGCTGCGCTTCCCGCCCAAGCCTGCCGCTTAAACACGTTGCTGTCGGTGTGCCTCATGCGCCCCTCCCCAGCGCGCGAACAGCAGTCGCAAGGTCGTCTGTGATGATGCCGTCTACGCCCCAATCTTTAAGCCGAATAATTTCTTCGGGGGTGTTCGCCGTCCAAACATGGACACGGCGTTTTAGGCGATGCGCGCGCTGCATTTGTTCGCGGCTGGTGTTGGAAAGATGGGGGTGCAAAGCCTGATAGTCGCCAAACATAAACCCGAAGGAGCGCGCCCACAAGCCCGCCAGCCCAGGCATGGTTAATAATCCGCGTGGAATTTGGGGCAGGGTTTGGGCTGCAATTTTTAGGTTGGAAGGGAAGAAGGAGGAAAAAATAATTTGTGACTGGTTGTTGTGCCGTTTAATTAACTGACAAACTTTCAGTACCAGCCCATCGCGCGGGGTGTTGTAATTGGTCAGTTCAATATTAATCAGTTTTTCTTTGCCCACAATTTCAAAGACCTCTTCCAAAAGAGGAATTTGTGTGCCGCTAAATTTTGGGTTAAACCATTTGCCGGCATCCAATTTACGGATGGTGATAAGCGGGGTGGAGGCAACCCGTCCTTTGCCGTCGGTGGTACGGTCGAGGGTTGGGTCGTGAATGACAATCACATGACCGTCGGCGGTCAATTTTGCATCCAGTTCAACGCCGTCTGCGCCTTTTTGAATGGCTTGTTGAAAGGCGGGCAGTGTATTTTCTGGGGCATGGGCAAAATCGCCGCGATGTGCCAAAAGAATGGGGCGGGAAAAATGTTCAATCATGCGCATCAAATTCGGGCGGGTTAAATATCCACAAAGTAGGCTTTGCCAGCGTTGTCTATCATCTCGCGCGACATGGTGGGCGGAACAGCAAGGTAGGCGGAAATGTCCAAAATTTGGTCGCACAGGTCGCGCGGGTGTGAGGCGCGTAATTTGCGGTTGCGTTTGATGTACCATTCCTGCAAAAGATAGGCGAGTCCCTGGTCGTTGTATTCGATATTTTTGCCCTGGGCAACCCGCTTAAAGATTTCGCGGTATTCTTCAAAGGTGGGGTCGCCAATTTCAATTTTGTGACGCAAACGGCGCAGGAAGGCTTCGTCCACCAGGTCTTTGGGCGGCAGGTTGGTTGAAAAGACAATCAACACGTCGAAGGGAACTTCCACTTTGCGCCCGGTGTGCAGGCGAAGGTAGTCTACGCGGTTTTCGAGCGGGACGATCCAGCGGTTGAGCAGGTCACGCGGGCGCACCTGCTGGCGTCCGAAGTCGTCAATCAACAAAATGCCGCCATTGGCTTTGACTTGAAACGGGGCTTCGTAGAATTTGGTGGTGTCGTCGAAAACGAGGTCGAGTCCTTCGAGGGTTAATTCGCCGCCGACAACGATGAAGGGGCGTTGAATTTTTACCCAGCGCATGTCGCGGCGGGTATTGGAGCGCAAGGCGCTGGTGTTATCTGGCTCAGTTTCGGGGGCAAGCGAGTGACTGACCGCATCATAAACTTTAATCACCTGCCCATCCAAATAAAGGGCGTAGGGAATATACATATTTTGGCTCATCACCAGGTTGCCAAAGGCGCGGGCAATGCTGGTTTTTCCATTTCCAGGCGGACCATACATGAAGATAGAAGCGCCGGAATTAAGGGCGGGTCCAAGCCGTTGGAAGATGGATTCGGAGATGACCATTTGCGAAAGCAATTGGCGCATGGTGCGGGTGGTGATGGTCATCCGCCCGCTTTTTTGGCGGCGGATGGCTTCATTGTAGACATCAAAGGGAATGGGGGCAGGTCCGGCGTATTGGCTGCGCTCCATGGCTTCACGGGCGCGCAAAATGCCAGCGCTGGTAATGCCGTAGGTGTACCCGCCATCGCCGCCCAAGCCGCCCTGCGAGGATTTAACTTCGATGAACTTTTCCTGTTTTAAGGTGATGAGCAGTTGGTCGGCAACGCCAGAGAGCGGCAGGGCAATCTCTTCAGAAATTTTAAAACCAGTCATATAGCCGCGAAAATAGAGAACTTTTAAAATCAGGTCTTGCAGCCAAAGAGAGGACAGCCCTGTGTCTTCAAGGCTATTAATCTGTGGCGGAAAAAAACTACCAACAGGCGCTGGAGATTGTGCAGATTGTCTGGTCATAGAAATTCCGTCCAATGAGTTTTTAAAATTGAAATGGGATAAAAGCGTTTGGGGCGGCGCTTTTTCATCTTTTCATGCGGCTTTGTAACAACCGCGGATGTGTAATCAGCAATCAATAAAAAGGCTGATCGCTACAAATTATTTTTAGTGATTATACTTCTTTTCGTTTATAATCCTGCAACTATGAAACTATCTGTCATCATCCCTGTATATAATGAAGTTGAAAGCATTCAGGTCATTTTAAAGCGCGTACAAGAACAAAATCTTGCCGATGAAATTATCGTTGTAGACGACGGCTCCAAAGATGGCACGCGCGATCTATTAAAAGAATTGGATGGAAAAAACGGCGTACGGGTTGTCTTGCACGAAAAAAATAAGGGCAAGGGCGCGGCAGTGCGAAGCGGTATGAGCGCAGCAAAAGGCGATGTCCTTTTAATTCAAGATGCAGACTTGGAATATGACCCGCGCGACTACGCCACGCTGCTGGAGCCAATTAAGGAAGGTCTGGCAGATGTAGTGTACGGTTCTCGTTTTTTGGGCGCTTCGCACCGTGTGACGATGTTCTGGCACATGGTCGCCAATAAAATGCTGACCTTTATGACCAATATTTTGTACAATACCATTTTGACGGACATGGAAACAGGGTATAAGGTGTTTCGGCATGAGGTCTTGGATAATATGACATTGCACGCAAACAGTTTTGATTTTGAGCCTGAGTTTACAGCGAAGATTCTCAAGCGCAATTTCCGCATTTTTGAGGTGCCAATCACTTTCAATCCGCGTGATTACACCGAAGGAAAGAAAATCAAATTGCATGATGCGTTTGCGGCAGTGTGGACTTTAATCAAATATCGGTTTGTGGAGTAGTTTTTTCTCTATAAACGTTCCGTGCCAATTATTCAGCAAAAAGCGGCTTCCAATGGAAGCCGCTTTTTGCTGGAAGATCTAAACTTGTGGCAAATTCCTGCGGATCATATTCAACATGGTAAAGCCTTTGACTGTGCCTTGTACCACGCAAGTCAGCGGGTTGTCTACCAGGTATGCAGGAATGCCTAGAGATTTGGTCAGCAGTTTATCCACGCCACGCAAGAGTGCGCCGCCGCCGCACAAGGCAACGCCGCGATCAATAATATCGGAGACAAGTTCGGGGGGGGTCTTCTCCAGCACTTTGCGCCCCGATTCAACAATCTGCTTCAAGGGTTCCTGCAAGGCTTCGACAATCTCGCCTGTGGTGAGCGTGACGGGGCGCGGCAAGCCGGTAACTTGGTCTTGCCCCTGCACTTCCATGCTATTTTCAATGTCTTGCGGCACGGCTGCGCCAATGCGCACTTTTAGTTGTTCTGCTGTTCCCTGCCCAATGATCACGCCGTACTTGCGGCGCACATAATTGACAATGGCTTCGTCCAAGTCCATGCCGCCTACGCGCAAAGTATCTGCGGCGACAATGCCATACATTGCCATCACAGCGGCTTCTGTGCATCCACCGCCCATGCTGATGATCATGTTGCCCGATGGGGAATTAATGGGCAGGTCAATACCAATGGCGGCGGCTAACGGTTGTTGAATAAGAAAGGCTTCGCGGCTGCCGGCTTCCATGACTGCTTCATACACGGCGCGACGTTCAACGCTGGTCACGCCATACGGAACGGAAATCATCACGCGTGGGCGAAAGATACGCATTGAGCCGCTGACGCGCTGCAATAGATATTGAAGCAGGGTTTCGGTAATTTCATAATCGGCAATCACGCCGCTACGCAGCGGACGCGCAACTTCGATGCTATCGGGAACTTTGCCGTACATGTCACGCGCTTCGAGACCTGCCGCTACCATTTTCTGATCAAATACTTCAATGGCAACAATGGTCGGTTCTTCCAATAGCACTTGCGCGCCATCGGCAATGCGGGTGTACATGGTGCCCAGGTCAACACCCAGGTCTTTTGAAAACATAGCCACGAGGGTTTACTGTTCCGAGTAGGGAGAGCGGGTTTTGCCATAGCGGCGGGCGGCTTCGAGGCGCAAATTGGATTTGCGTAATGCCGCTTCCATGGCGAGGTAAGAATCTGTGTCGGCGGGTACGCCTTTGGCTAGCGCTTCTTCGGCGCGGGTACGCGCTGCGTCTGCGCGGGCAACGTCAATCTCTGCCACGTTTTCTGCGGCATCTGCCAGTACGGTGACAATATCCGGCTGTACTTCTGCCACGCCGCCTGCTACGGTAAAGACTTCTTCCTTGCCGCCTGCGCGGACTTTAATTACGCCAAATTTTAACGTGGTGAGCACGGGCGCATGTTTGGGAAGAATGCCCATTTCACCGCCTGCGCCAGGCAAAACGACAATGTCGACATCGCCAGCGAATACGGTGCGGTCTTGGGAAACAATTTCACAACGAATAGTCATAAGAAAACCTTTTGTGATTGGAGTTTAGTAATTGGAGATTGGTAATTTGTAATTACCAATCTCCAATCTCCAATTACGCTTTAGCCAGTTTTTCAGCGCGTTCACGAACATCCTGGATCGTGCCAGCCATCATAAAAGCCTGTTCGGGCAGGTCGTCACATTTGCCGTCGAGAATTTCACGAAAGCCGCTAACGGTTTCCTTAAGCGGCACATAGCGTCCGGCAATACCGGTGAAGCGTTCTGCCACATAAAACGGCTGGGAGAAGAAGCGCTCAATCTTGCGGGCGCGGGATACGATGAGTTTGTCGTCTTCGGAGAGTTCATCAATACCGAGAATGGCGATGATGTCTTGCAAGTCTTTATAACGCTGCAAAATGCGCTGAACTTCACGCGCGGTGCGGTAGTGTTCGTCCCCAACGATGTTCGGGTCAAGAATACGGGAGGTGGAAGCGAGCGGGTCTACTGCGGGGTAGATGCCTTTTTCCACGATGGAGCGTTCGAGGGCAATGGTCGCATCCAAATGGGTGAAGGTTGCCACAGGCGCGGGGTCGGAGTAGTCATCGGCGGGTACATAAATTGCCTGCATGGATGTGATCGAGCCGGTGCGGGTGGAGGTAATACGTTCCTGTAATTCGCCCATTTCAGTTGCAAGGGTGGGCTGATAACCTACGGCGGAGGGCATACGACCGAGCAGCGCGGATACTTCGGAGCCAGACATGGTGAAGCGGAAGATATTGTCAATAAAGAGGAGAACATCCTTGCCCTGGTCGCGGAAGTATTCCGCCATCGAAAGTGCAGAGAGCGCCACGCGCAGGCGCACGCCAGAGGGTTCGTTCATCTGCCCATAGACCATGACGGTGTCTTTCATAACGCCAGATTCGAGCATTTCGCGGTAGAGTTGCGTGCCTTCGCGGGTTCGTTCGCCCACGCCTGCAAACACCGAGTTGCCTTCGTGTTCGGTGGCAACCGAGCGGATGAGTTCCATAATGATAACGGTCTTGCCTGTACCCGCGCCGCCGAAAATACCTGTCTTGCCGCCTTTGGTAAATGGGGCGATCAAATCCACGACCTTCACGCCGGTTTCAAAAACTTCCACACGGGTGGATTGTTCTTCAAATGTAGGAGCCAGGCGGTGAATGGGGTAATAAGAAGCCGCGTTAACGGGTCCTTTTTCATCCACTGGCTGACCCAGTACGTTGAAAATACGACCCAGTGTGGAGGGTCCCACAGGAACCATGATCGGTGCGCCAGTGGCGACGGCAGGGATGCCGCGCTGAAGTCCATCGGTTGAGTCCATGGATACTGTACGCACCCAGCCATTGCCCAAATGTTTTTGTACTTCGAGGACGAGGGGCTTTTTGCCTTCGC
Source organism: Anaerolinea thermophila (assembly GCA_020721605.1). GTDB lineage: Bacteria > Chloroflexota > Anaerolineae > Anaerolineales > Villigracilaceae > Villigracilis. The sequence goes on along the minus strand of DYML01000069.1, from coordinate 6,403 downwards.
GCTCGACTGTGATTGCTTCAAAGAGTTCTGGAATTCCACCTTGGGAGAATTCCACGTCTACGACACCACCAAGAATTTGTACGACACGGCCCGTTGAGTTTGCCATGATTTCCTCCAGTTATTTCGCAGCCAGCGCTTCGGCGCCGCCCACAATGTCTAAGATATCGTTCGTAATACCTTGCTGACGAACTTTGTTATAAGCCAGTTGCAATGCGCCGACCAGTTCCTTTGCGTTGTCGGTGGCATTCCGCATGGCGACCATGCGAGCCGCGTGTTCACTGGCTTGTGATTCCAATACTGCCTGATACACCTGCAAGGCAGTAAAGCGCGGAATGATCTCGTCGAGGATGACGCGCATGTCAGGTTCATATTCATACGCTGCCGCTGGTCCGTTATTGGGGGCGTGGTCAAAATCTTTTACCAACCCTTCCCCTTCAAGGTCAAGCGGAAGGAGTTTCTTAACGGTTGCAACCTGACGACCCATATTAATGAAGTCGGTGTAGACGAGGTAAACTTCATCCACTGCACCCGTTTTGAATTCTTCAACGGCAAGATGCCCAATGGCAGAGACATCGGCAAAACTTGGCGCGGCTGGCAGGTTGCTAAAATCTGCAATTACCTTTTTGCCACGACGAATGAGCAGGTCACGACCTTTGCGACCAACTGCGATATATTGGTTGGGAGAAGCGTTTGCATCAAAACGATGGGAGGTAAAACGAATGACATTGGAGTTGTACGCGCCCGCAAGTCCGCGGTCACCTGTAATCACCACCACCAATGTATTCTTCACTGAGTCACGTTTTGCCAAAAGCGGGTGCAGGCTGTTGCGTCCTGGTTGTTCTGCAACGTGCCTTAAGACCTGCCAGGCTTTGGTCGCATAAGCGCGAGTCGCCGTTACCGCATTCACTGCCTTGCGGACTTTGCTGGCGCTCACTGTTTCCAATGCGCGTGTGACTTGCGAAATGTTTTTTACGCTCTTAATTCTGAGCCGCATTTCACGAGCGGAAGCCATAATTGAGTCCTTTAGTCGTTAGTTGAATGGTTCTAGGCTTGCCAGCCCGTGCGGAATGCTTCGAGGGCTTTGGTGAGGGCGGCGCGGTTATCGTCTGTAATGGCTTTCTTTACGATAATATCCTTGCCAACTTCGGGGTAGGAGGCTGCCATAAAGCGAATTAAGTCAGCCTGCCATTGCGCCATTTTGTCGAGAGCAACACCGTCTGCAAAACCATTTGTACCGGCAAAAAGCACCATCACCTGATTTTCAAGTTCGGTGGGTTGGTACTGCGGCTGTTTGAGAATTTCCTGCATCCGCTGCCCACGGCTCAACTGCTGCTGAGTGGATTTGTCCAGGTCAGATGCCATGAGCGCAAAGGCAGCCAATTCACGGTAAGCCGCCATGTCGAGGCGCAAACGTCCAGCCACTTGTTTCATTGCTTTGGTTTGAGCATCGCCACCCACGCGGGAGACTGAAACGCCTACATTGACCGCAGGGCGAATACCTGCATTGAACAGGTTGCTTTCGAGGAAGATTTGTCCGTCTGTAATTGAAATGACGTTGGTGGGAATGTAGGCAGAAATATCGCCCAGCAAGGTTTCAATGATTGGCAGGGATGTGAGTGAGCCGCCTGTGCCAGCCACTTTGATAATCTTGTGATTGTCGGCGTCTGCCATCTGCTTGCGGGCTTCTTCGGCTTCATCTTTCGAGATGGGACCCGTGTAAACTTTTCCATCCACGCCGTCTTTTTCAGAGGACATGGCATTCGGGAAGTCTTTTTTCACAATCACGTATTTGTTTGCAAGGCGGGCAGAACGTTCCAGCAGACGAGAGTGTAAATAGAATACATCGCCAGGGTAGGCTTCGCGCCCAGGAGGGCGGCGCAAAAGCAGGGAAACCTGACGATACGCCCAAGCGTGCTTGGAAAGGTCGTCATAAATGATGAGTGCATCTCGTCCGCTTTCCATAAATTCTTCGCCAATGGAAGTGCCAGAATAAGGGGCGATATATTGCAAAGCGGCTGATTCATCTGCTGCGGCAACCACGATGATCGTATGTTCCATCGCGCCTGCTTTTTCAAGAATACCGAGTGTGCGGGCAACTGCCGCTTTCTTCTGACCAATGGCAACATAAATACAAATCAGGTCTTTGCCTTTTTGGTTGATGATCGCATCAATTGCAATGGCGGTCTTGCCGGTCTGACGGTCGCCGATGATCAACTCACGTTGACCGCGCCCGACGGGGATCATCGCGTCAATGGATTTGATGCCCGTCTGCACGGGGGTATCCACATCCTGACGATAGACTACGCCAGGAGCAATACGCTCGACAGGGCGGAAACCTGTGGTTGCGATGGGACCTTTGCCATCAATCGGCTCGCCCAAGGCGTTGACCACCCGTCCGATCATGGCATCACCCACGGGGACGGAGGCAATGCGGTTTGTGCCGCGCACGGTCATGCCTTCGGTAATTCCGTCATACGCACCCATTACAATCACGCCCACACTATCTTCTTCAAGGTTGAACGCTGTGCCCATCACTCCATTGGAAAACTGCACAAGTTCCTGCGCTTTTACATTCGCAAGACCCTTTACGCGGGCAATACCATCCCCCGCTTCCAACACAACACCAATATCGCTGATGCTGAGTTCTGGATTAAAGCCTTCAATTTGTTTTTGCAAATCACCTGTGATCTGCGTAATCAGGTCTGACATTAGGTAGCCTCCACCAAAGAATTCTTATTATGCACAATAACCCGGATAAGGGCTTTATCCGGGTATGTTTTTAGATTTTTCACTTATATTTCTTTTCGTGAGCAAAAATACAAGCGCGGCAATGATACCTGAAACATGGGTGCTTGTCTAGTTGCCATCAACTTTTGCGTGTGCCTGTTGCAGAATTCACCTTAAGCCGCGCTAAGGGCGTATGCGAGACGTGGAAGAAAATATTTTAGGTCTCTTTTACCTGTGTCTGGCGCATTTTTTCAAAAATGCAGGGCAAAAAGGCATCATTGCCCGCAAAACGGCACGGTGAAATAGATTAGGAAAATTTCCGCACTGCCAGCACCGCGTTATGCCCGCCAAAACCAAAAGCGTTGCTGATGGCGAGCGATATTTTTACCTCGCGCGCCTTGTTTGGAATGTAATCCAGGTCACATTCGGGGTCGGGGGTTTCGTAATGGATGGTGGGCGGCAAAATCCCTTCACGAATAGCCTGCACGCAGAAAATGGCTTCCAGTGCGCCGGTGGCGCCCATCATGTGTCCCGTCATGGATTTGGTGGAAGAAACGGGAATTTGGTAAGCCAGGTCGCCAAACGCGTTTTTTATGGCGCGGGTTTCGGTTTGGTCGTTGAGAGATGTGCCTGTGCCGTGCGCGTTGATGTAGCCCACGTCTTTGAGGTTTGCCTGGGCGGAAGATAAAGCCATCCGAATGGCAGCCGCCCCGCCCTCGCCGTGTTCGTGTGGCGCGGTGACGTGGTAGGCGTCGGCTGTGGCGCCGTATCCCGCCAATTCCGCCAGAATAATTGCGCCACGCGCTTTGGCATCAGACTCGCGTTCCAGCACCAAAACAGCCGCGCCCTCGCCCATCACCAGCCCGTCTCGGTTTTTGTCAAAGGGTTGGGGAGTCATGGAGTAGCCCTCATTTTGACGAGACATGGCGCCCACGCGGTCAAATGCCGCTACGCCGGTGGAGGTGACGGTGGCTTCTGCCGCGCCTGTGAGCGCTGCGTCAATCATGCCGGTACGCAGCATCATTAAGGCGGTGCCGATACCGTCTGAACCAGAGGCGCAGGCGGAGGCAACCGAAAAGCAAGGTCCGTGAATACCAAATTCAATGGCGGTCATGCCTGCTGCGCCGTTTGCCATCAACATGGGAATAAGAAAGGGGCTAACGCGGCGCGGTCCTTCGGTGTGGTTCATCAAAATAGCATCTTGCAGAGATTGCAAACCGCCAATTGCCGATGAAATAATGACGCCAATTTTCCCCCTGTTTGAATCGGTGATTTGCAAGCCGGAATTTGTCAGGGCTTCGCGGGCTGCCACTACCGCAAACTGCTCAAAGCGGTCTCGGCGGCGGGCTTCTTTTGCGTCCATAAAATTTTCTGGTTTGAAGTTCTTTACCTCGGCAGCGATATGCACGTTTAAGGAAGATGAATCAAACAAGGTGATTGGCGCAACCCCTGATACCCCCGCAATTAAATTTTCCCATGTCGCTTTGACATTCAATCCAAGCGGATTGACCGTCCCCATCCCCGTAATTACAATACGTTCCTGCATTTCTCCTCCGATGATGCTTTTTGTGATGAGTTTTTTATTTCAGCCCCTCTTTTTGCCAGCGCACATATCAAAATCTTTTGCCCCAAAGTTCACAAAAGCAAGCAAAATGCAAAAAACACGGTTTTGCTTCGCGCCAGTTGCGCTTAAAACTTTGGTTTCGGTCTTTATGCAATATTATCAAGGCGATTACAATTTAATAATTTACTCGCCAGGTTTGGGGATGTAAGCCCCTTCCACCCACTCCTCGCCAGTGGGACCAATTTCCTTCTTCCAGACAGGGACGATCTCTTTCAAACGATCTATGCCATAACGCGCCGCGTCAAAAACGCCTGTATCACGGTGGGCAGCGGTACAGATGATAAGAACAGTCGGCGTTTTAGGATACAGCCTGCCAATGCGTTGAACAATGGCAATGCCTTCTACAACATCCCACTTCTCGCGGATTTCGTCTGCGACCTGTTTCATCTTTGCCTCAGCCATTGGGACGTAGGCTTCGTATTCAAGGTATTCAGTCTGATGCGCGTCATCTCGTTTGGTTTCACCGCGCACCATGCCAGCAAAAATCGCCGCCGCGCCAGTGGATGTGAGTGTAACTTGAGCGAGCAGGTGATCCAAGTCTAGTTCGGATTCGGTGATGGAGAAGATTGTTGGAAAGTTGGAAGGTTGCATATTTACGGGTTATCCTCCAGAGACGGGCGGAAACATGCCGATCTCTGCATTTTGCGGGACAATGGCTTCATCAAAGGCGTATTCACGGTTGATGGTGAGCAAGACCGAGTGCATGGATTCTTTTAAGTTGGGGTAGTCGGCGGAAAGTTTATCCTTTAGTTCCTGTATGGTCATTTCAACAGGAATATCCAG
>DYML01000069.1:0-1169 GCA_020721605.1 Anaerolinea thermophila | reverse complement strand
CATGGTTTTTTCGGCGGCTTTTGCCATGTCGTAGATCGTCAGCGCAGCGACAGAGACTGCGGTTAGGGCTTCCATCTCCACGCCGGTTTTGCCCGTCACTTTGGCAGTGGCGGTGATAACGACCCCAGGAATGGATTCATCAAGGACGAGATCAACATCTACTTTGGAGAGGAAAAGCGGATGGCAGAGCGGAATCAACTCCGAGGTGCGTTTTGCGGCGCCGATACCCGCAATTTGCGCAACGGTCAGCACATCGCCTTTTTTGACCTGCCCAGCGCGGATCAGATCAAAGGTGGTTTGCTTCATGTGAATTTCACCGCGCGCAACGGCTACACGCTCTGTATCGGGCTTGGCTCCCACATCTACCATGTGAGCGCGTCCCTGTTCGTCAAGATGGGTTAAGTTAGACATGGGGCGGATTATAACCGAGGGCATTTCATACGCTGGTATAATTCGCGCGCTATGGATAACCTGCTCGGACATCAAATTACTGGCTACAAGGTGCAGACCTCCGTTTACGAAGGTCCGCTTGACCTTTTGCTTAGCCTGATCGAACGCTCCGAATTAAACATCACCGCCATTTCGCTGGCAACAGTGACCGATCAATATTTATCCTATTTACACGGGCTGGAGCAAATGAAGCCCGATGAAATCTCGTCGTTTCTGGTGATTGCCGCCAAACTGGTGCAGATTAAGTCCGAAGCGCTTTTGCCGCGCCCAATTGAGCGCGAACCAGGCGAAGAAGACCCAGGCACCGAACTGGTTGAATTACTAATTCTCTATAAACGCTACAAGGAAATTGCAGGCTGGATGATGGAGCGGCAGGAAAATAACCTGCGCACACATTTACGGGTTGCCCCGCCGCCCAAAGTGGAAGCCAAACTTGATCTCTCCAACCTGACGCTGGAAGGCTTGCTTGCCGCCGCCGAATCGGCATTTACCAAAGACAAGAAAAAAGAAGCGCTTGGCACAATCATCACCGCGCCGCGTGTGACCATCCGCGAGAAGATTGACTACATCACCAAAACCATGAAGCACATTCAACGCATGTCGTTCAGCGGTCTAATCACCGACAAATCCACACGCATTGAAATTGTGGTCACATTTTTAGCCATGCTGGAATTAATTAAACGCTATCATATCTCGGCAGTTCAAAATGAATTGTTTGG
>DYML01000002.1:28285-51633 GCA_020721605.1 Anaerolinea thermophila | reverse complement strand
CAATAAAAAAAGCCTAGTTCAGTATACACAACAAAAAGGTGAGCGTCAATAAAACTACGCAAAGGCGCTCATCCGCTCTTCTTACGCCTTGAAAATCACATCCAAATATTTTTTAAGCAGGTCGCTCACCATGCCGCGCATGGGAAGAGTTGCCGCCATGCCGTAGACGGGAGCCATTGCCCCTTTCTCTTTGGGATGAGCCTTAACATGCGCCACCGCCTCACGCAAATCTGCGAGAAAACGCTCGGCAACACCGGGCTGGGTGTGGCGCAGGGTAACGCACAAATGGACACAGGTTGGCTTGTGCAACCCGTTCAGACTCCACTTTTTATGCGACATGGTATCCAGCACTTTATAAATATCGAGCGATTCAGATGCAAATGCAATAACGAAAAGCGGATCACCAAGCACGCGCAGTTCGGGAATCTCGTTCACGCCCTGCTTAATGGCGGATGCGGTTTCGAGAATCTTTTTTGTCGCCGACAAATAGCCCTGCGCCCCAATCGAAGTCAAGGAAGCCCAGCAAGCCGCGCTCAAGGCGCCTGGGCGGCTGCCGGCAAAGGTCGGCGAGAAATATAATCCACCGGGCCATTCGGTGCTTGTGTAATATTGGAAGTGCCGCAATTCCTGCCCGCGATACAAGACCACCGAAGTGCCTTTTGCGGCATAACCGTATTTATGCGTATCCGCCGACATGGAAGTAACCCCAGGCAAGCGGAAGTCAAACGAAGGCACAGGGTAGCCCAGTTTCTCCGCCCACGGCAGGACAAATCCGCCCAGACAGGCATCGGTGTGAAAGCCAATTCCATGCTGGTGGGCAAGTTCAGAGAGTTCCACAATTGGGTCAATCGCGCCATGCGGAAAGGATGGCGCAGAGCCAACCATCACAATCGTGTTTTTCGTAATCGCCTTCTTCGCTGCATTCACATCCGCGCGGAAGTTTTCATCTACTGGGATATGAATGGTCTTGATATTGAAATACTGGCTGGCTTTGTCGAATGCCGCGTGAGCCGTGACAGGCACAATCATCTCAGGTTTGGTGATGCCCTTCTTCTCCCGCGCCCAATCGCGGTAGGTTTTCATCGCCAGGAGGATGCTTTCTGTGCCGCCGGAAGAAAGCGTGCCGCAAACATCCTGCCCCGCTCCGCCAAGCATGTTCGCCGTCATTGCCACAATTTCAGCCTCAAACTTATTTGCACTGGGCCACACATCCGCATGGAGCGGGTTGCTCTGCGAATTGATGGCGTACACTTGATTTAGAAAATCAATATGCCGCTGGTCGCCATGATAGACCGCGCCTGAAATAAACCCATCCTTCCAATGGGATTCCTCCTGCTCACGCATAGATTCCATGTCGCGCAGAATATCCGCATAATCACGCCCAATAGCGGGAATTTGCGTGAAGGAATCGTATTTATTTTTATAAGGCTTGACTGATTTTTCCAGTTCAACCATGACCTCGGCATATTCCCCTTCAATTTTTTGGCTGACGCCGGGGATGTTTTTCATTTGCTTTTCAATAAATATCAAAAAGCGCGGGTTGAGTTTTCCAAGCAGATTGAACAACATGTATTTTATGCTCATGGTGAATCTCCAATTTTAGTGAGGACGATTTAGCCGCGCGTAAATTTTGCGGTTGCTTTCATAAATGGCGATAAATTCATGGAAGAGTTTATCGTAAATTTTGCGATGGTCTGAATTTGGCTCGTAGGTGTTGGCGACCACGACATGCGTGCCGATCTCGTGATAGCCCAAATAGCCTAACGAGGCAGAAGCCAGCAAAGCCGCGCCGCGCACGTTGGTTTCGATGGGGTCTTTAATCTGCCGAATGGGACGGTTCAGCACATCCGCATGAATCTGGCACCACAAATTCGACCTCGCCCCGCCGCCGACCATGTTGATAAATTCAACGGGGCGCTTGTTGAACTGCTCCACATACTTCAGCAACCAACGCGAGTTGTACGCCACGCCTTCAAAAACCGCGCGTACCATGTGGGCGCGCGTTGTGCCAAGTGACTGGTTGAAAAACCCGCCGCGCACCAGATGATCGTCCACAGGTGAACGTTCCCCGTAAAGCCAGGGGGTAAAAATTAACTTGTCGCTGCCGGCAGGAACGCTCGCGGCAAGCTCGTCGAATAACTTATAAACATTTGCGGGTCTCACCCCAGCAGATAACGCATCCTGCGGAAAAAAAACCTGATCCCGCAAATACTGCAAACACCCGCCAGCGGATTCCTGTTCATTGGTCAGCAGGTAGCGACCCGGTATTCCGGAAGGGAGCGCCGCTAAATTGTGAAAGAGGTCGGTCTTTTTAAATGGCACATGACAGGTCAACCAACTGGATGTGCCAATATAAAGATGAGGTTCAAAGTCGCGCACCGCGCCAGAGCCGACGGCGGCGGAGTGAATATCGGGCGAACCCATTACCACCTGCACATCGTCACGCAACCCCCAACTGCGGGCAATGTCGGGTCGCAAAAAGCCGAGGATTGAGTTGGCAAGTTTCAGGTCGGGCAATTTGGCGCGATCTATGCCAGAGAGCCGAATCAAACTGGCGTCATACGCCACGTTGTTAATATCCCTGTTATCGGTCAGCCAATGCAGGGTAATGGAATTGTAGGAAGCGGCAAACTTCCCCGTTAGAAGCAAGCCAAGATAATCTATCGGCTCAAGAAATTTATAAGCGCGTTGATAAATATTGGGCTGAATATCTTTGAGGTACAAAATGTGCGCAATGGGGTCTTTGCCAGCGTTAGCGGGAATGCCGCCCGTCAGCCGAATCCAGTGGATGAGTTTTTGCAGCCCATATCCCTGAACCTTAAACGCACCGTCTACCATTTTATGAATATAAGAAGCGCCGCGCGCATCCATCCAAATGATGGCGTTTCCGAGCGCATTGCCGTCCTGATCTACTGCCACTGTGCCAGACCATTGCGAAGTGGAGCCAATGGCAACAATATCATCATTGGAAACAAGACCTTTGGCGAGCAGGCGTTTGCCCGCTGTTTCGATTGCACTCCACCAATCAGCGGGGGCTTGTTCTGCGCCCCCGTCTGGTAAAAACGTCACCTTTGTTTCCTCAAACTCACTGCCGATCAACTCGCCCTGTGCGGAAAACAATGCGACTTTAGGACCCGATGTACCCAGATCAATTGCAAGAATATATTGGTTGACAGGTGACATTTTGCCTCGACTGAAAAATAATGATCTGGCGGGATGATACTCCAACATGGATAAAAAACCAATCATCCGATTTTAGCAAGAAGATTGCTTCACGTCACGGCGGGAATTGCTGTTTTTTCTTCGCGTCAGTTGGCGCATATCGGCTAAAATATGCCACATGCGATCCACCGATTTGAAATATCTGGGCTATGGCTTTGGAATTGGCGTGCTGCTTGCCAGTCTTTTTCTTGCGGTTTATTTCTTCACACCACAGTTTAGCGCGTCTGGCGGGAACTCATTGTTTGGGGTAAAAAGCACGCCCAGCCCAATTTTCACGCTGACCAGTTCGCCTACGCCTACAACCATTGCAACCAACACTGCCACGCCAACGCATACATTCACACCGAGTCCCACCCCATCGCCGACTGCCACATTTACGGCAACTGCCACGCTGACCGAATCTGAAATGCGAATTGCCAACGGCGAAATCGCCATCACGGGACCGCTCACACGAGAACAGCAAATCAAATTATATGAAGCCTCCCTCTTCTTTCTCGCGCCAACCTACGAGCAAAGCAAGCAAATGTCTGTCTTCATTAATAAAGCCCGCTTCTCAGACCCCAGCACTACCTGCGGACCATTATCCATTGCCATTCTGCAAAAGGCGGGACTCTTAAGCGCAGACTTCGTGGCGCATGATTTCTTCCTCATCAACCCCGATTTGGGAAAAGACCGCGCAGTAATCGAATCTATGTTTCCCAAAGAAAAATATTCCGACACCCGCTATAAAGTGAGAATAGATCAAGCCGACTGGGGAACAAACCCGCTCATGCCCGGCGACTTCGTTTACATCTACGCTGGCACAGGTGGAAATTTTGAACACATGCTGATTGTCAATCGAATAGATAGCCAGGGCAGGGCATATTCGGTGAATAACTACAACACACAGCAGGGATTTATCATCAACGAGGCATTATTGTACGATCCCGCCGACTCAAACGCAGGCTTATTTTCACAGTGGACAGAGAAGCAATTTGCAAAACTTGGCTCAACAGGGTATGCAGGATTTGAAGTTTGGAGATTAAAGGAAAATCAATGACATCTAAAATTAAAGCAGTGGTCTTTGACTTTGGCGGCGTATTAATTGGGTGGGACCCGCGCAACTTATATGCGCGTTTTTTTTCAGACCAGCCGCAGGCAATGGAAGATTTTTTAGCAGAAGTCAGTTTTGCAGAATGGAACGCACAGCAAGACAAAGGACGCCCCTTTGCCGATGCGGTTGCCCTGCTTTCAGAGCAATTTCCACACCGCGCACACTTAATCAGCGCCTACCACGAACATTGGGAAGAATCAATTACAGGAACGATTGAAGGAACGGTCAAACTTCTGCACGCGCTAAAAACACAGGGCTACCCCTTGTACGGGTTGAGCAACTGGTCTACCGAAACTTTTGCAATAGTACGCCACAAATTTGATTTTCTTAACCTGTTTGACGAGATCATTCTTTCCGGCGAGGTAAAGTTGATTAAACCTGAGCCTGAGATATTTGAATTGTGCCTGCAAAAAATTGGCAGACCCGCAGCAGAATGCCTGTTCATTGACGATACCGAAAGCAACATCAACACCGCAAAAAAATTAGGCTTCGACACCATTCACTTTCATTCGCCAGAACATTTGGAAACCGAATTAAAAATTCGCCAGTTATACTGATGCCCAAGAGGAAATAATGAACCTAAAGCAATATAGCGAGATTATGCTGCCAGAAATAGAAAAAGAACTACAAAACCAAACAGCCCGTCTCAACGCCCCAGGCACCCAACTCTTCCACGAGATGATTACCTACCACATGGGCTGGACGGGAGAAGGTGCAGGGCGCGAAGCCGCAGGCAAACGAATTCGCCCGCTGATTGTTTTACTGGCAACCGCATCACTTGGGGCAGACTGGAGAACCTCACTGCCAGCAGCAGCAGCCGTGGAACTGGTACACAACTTCAGCCTGGTGCATGACGATGTTCAAGACAATTCAGACAAACGGCGCGGCAGGCTAACGGTGTGGAAAAAATGGGGCGTCCCTATGGCAATCAACACCGGCGACGCGCTCTTCGTCCTCTCCAATCAAGCCATGCTGGATTTGAATCAATTTCACCCTGCCGCAACTGTGATGCAAGCCGCATCCATTTTGCACAATACCTGCCTAGACCTAACACGCGGGCAATTTTTAGACATGTCCTACGAAGAACGCACAGACTTGAGCCTGGCAGATTACAAACCGATGGTCGGCGGAAAAACCTCTGCCCTGCTCTCTGCCTGCACCCAAATTGGCGCCCTGCTCGGCAACGCCACAGAAGCAGAGCAGGAAGCCTACCGCCAATTTGGCTATCACCTGGGGCTTGCATTCCAAGTGCAAGATGACATCCTCGGCATTTGGGGCAACGAAGCCCTAACCGGCAAATCTGCCGCCAGCGATTTGGTGGAGGGAAAAAACTCACTGCCCGTACTATACGCACTGGGCAAGCAGCAAAAATTTTTCAAACGGTGGACGCAGGGCGCAATCACCAACACAGAGGTAAAAGAAATTTCTGCGCTGCTGGAAGAGGAAGGCGCCAGACAATATGCCGAGCAAATTTCAAAGGAAGAAACACAAATTGCATTGGAATATTTGGCAAAAGCCCAGCCGCGCGGCACAGCCGGCACAAGCATGTTAGAGTTGGCAAACATGCTCTTAAAACGCAATCAATAATCCAAACAAAACCTGCGCCGCTGGCACAGGAAGAATAAAAAATCTGAGGTAAATAAAAATGATCGAAGCACCCTACCCCGAATTAGACGACCTGCTGAAGATGATGGGCGAAGCAGGCAGGCACCTGGCAGATATGGAAGCCAGTGAAGGCGCCGCTGGTAATATTTCCATTTGCCTGCGCTGGCAGGTGGAACCCCGCACACGCTTCCCCTTGATGGAAGAAATTGAACTGCCGCAACCCGTACCCGAACTGGCAGGCGCAACTTTTTTGGTCAGCGGGTCGGGAAGGCGGCTGCGCGAAATTATAGATGACCCAACTGCCAACATTGCCTGCATTGTGGTCAATACGGGCGGCAAGACAGGCAAAATGTACACCTCATACCACCGCCGCTTTGAGCGCGTGACCAGTGAATTCAACTCACACCTTGCCGTACATTACGACCAAATGACAAAAAGCGGAACAAACTTCCACGCCGTCATCCATGCCCAACCGCCGCACATGACCTACCTCAGCCACGTTCCACGCTACCAAAACGAAACCTACCTTAACACCCACCTGCTGCGCTGGCAGCCCGAAACCATCATCACCCTGCCCGAAGGCATTGGCTTTGTGCCGTTCCTCATTCCTGGCTCAGAAGAACTCATGGCGCACACAGTGACTTCGCTCCAAAAACATCGCATTATCATTTGGGGAAAACATGGCGTAATGGCGCGCTCTGACATCTCGGTAAAACGAGCCACAGACCGCGTAGAATACGCCGAAACCGCCGCAAAATATGAATACCTTAACCTTTCAACAGGTGAAATAGGAGAAGGACTCAGCGTGGAAGAAATTCGCGCCATTTGCTCCACCTTCCAGATTCAACAGACCATTTTCTAACAAGGGTACCGTAGAAAAATCTCCATGCCAAAAGCCCAACTCTTTCTTACCTGTCTTGGTGACCAGTTTTATACTGGCACACTCCAAAATATGACCCGCCTTTTAGAGCAGTTGGGCGTGGAACTGGTTTTCCCAGCCGCGCAAACCTGCTGCGGGCAGCCGCTTTTTAATAACGGCTTTGAAGATAAAACCCGCGCGGTTGCGCTGAACTTTATGCGCGCCTTCAACCAAAGTGACGCGCCCATTATTGGACCCTCTGGCTCTTGTGTGAGCATGGTAAAACACCACTACCCTGCGCTCTTTCAAGTTGGCACGCCCGAACACGCCCTAGCCCTCGATATTTCCTCGCGGATATTTGAATTTACCGAATACCTGGTTCATGTCTTGCAAGTGACAGACGTGGGCGCTTCTTACCCGCACAAAGTAACGTACCACGCCTCATGTCACTATCTACGCGAAATGGGATTAAAGACCGAAGCCAAAGCATTAATCCACGCCGTCAAAGGGCTGAACTTTGTGCCGCTCAACGAAGAAGATACCTGCTGCGGATTCGGCGGCGCATTCACCGTTACCTACCCTGAAGTCAGCCGCTCGATGATGGAAAACAAGGTCAGGAACGTCATTGCATCAGGCGCAGATACCGTTATCACCTGCGAACCAGGCTGCCTAATGAATATTGCCGGCGGTCTGCAAAAAGCAGGCTCGTCCATCCGCGCCATGCACATTATTGATTTACTTGCATCGCATTAAAAATTCTGCCTTCAAAAGGTGACTATGTCCAACACGCCCACTTACATCGGTTTTGAAGAATACAGCCAGCACATTCCCGCCAGCATTCCGGCAGCAGTACAGCAGGCAACCAGCCGCTTTATTGTTGGGCGTGCCGCGCGTGTGGCGGAACTTCCAGAATGGGAGCAATTGCGCCAGGCGGGGTCAGATATTCGCCTGCACACCATCGAAAATATGGACGTGTACCTTGCGCAGTTTGAGGAGAAAGTTAAAGCGGCAGGCGGGCATGTTCACTGGGCAGAAACAGCCGAAGACGCGCGGCAAATTGTGCTTGAAATTGCCAAAACGCATCATGTAAAGATGGCGGTCAAGTCTAAATCCATGGCAACCGAAGAGATTAACCTCAACCAGGCGCTGGAAGCAGCGGGCATTGAAGCAATCGAAACTGACTTGGGCGAGTACATCATTCAGATTGCAGGTACGGGTCCTTCGCACATTCTTGCGCCGGCAGTCCACCTCAAAAAAGAAGAGGTTGCCGCGCTCTTCAGCAAACACCTACACATGAATGCGCCAGACGATCCCATTGAACTGGCGCAAATTGCCCGCAAAACCCTGCGCGAAAAATTTTTAGCGGCAGAAATGGGCATCTCCGGTGGAAATTTTCTGATTGCCGAAAGCGGCACATTGGTGCTGGTAACCAACGAAGGCAATGGGCGCATGTGTACCACCATGCCCGACCTGCATGTTGCCGTGGTCGGCATTGACAAAATCATCCCAGACTGGGAATCGCTGACCGTTTTTCTCAAACTACTGGCACGCTCTGCCACCGGGCAAAAACTTTCGACCTACACCCAGTTTATCAGCGGCGCACGCCGCTCGGAAGGCGAATTTGGTCCAAATGAATTTCACATTGTTCTGCTGGATAACGGGCGGTCAAACATTTTGAAAGACCCAATTGGGCGCGAGGTTTTTAAGTGCATCCGCTGCGGGTCTTGTGTAAATGTTTGCCCGGTTTATAAAAATGTGGGCGGTTTTGCCTACGGCTGGTTTATCTCTGGTCCCATCGGCGCCATCTTTGCGCCGCAAATGCTCGGCACACAAACTGCACGGGAACTGCCTTATGCCTCCACCTTGTGCGGCGCCTGCGCGGATGTCTGTCCGGTCAAAATTCCCATCCCCACTATTTTGCGTCATCTGCGGCGGCGCGTGGCACAAGGCGATGAATTTTCCAAGCCAAGTATGCCCGCGCCCCTTCAAGTGACCGCCAGCCTAACCTCGGCGGCGCTCGCCTCGCATTGGGTCTACCGCTTCGGCACACGCCTGCTGCCGCTCATTAACCCACTCTTCCGCCACAATAACTGGCTGACCAACATGCCCTACCCCCTCAGCCGCTGGACGAAGGTAAGACCCCTGCCTGCGTTTGGCGCACACTTTCGCCAATGGTGGAAAAAAAGAAGGACGACAAAATGACAAACCCCATTCTCGAAAACATTCGCCGCGCTTTGGGTCGCCCCCAAGAGACCCTGCTTGGGCTGCGTCCGTCAATTCTTGAGCCGCGCACACCCGCATCGCCAGACTCTGAAATTGCCTTTTTTTTGGAAGAGATTGAAAATCTCTCTGGCGTGGGGCAAAAACTGGCAGCAAATGAAGTTGAAACTGCGTTAAAAAATTTGGTGTCCGAGCAGAAGATTGGCAAAGCAAGCGTTTGGAATACCCCGCTTTTGCATGACCTAAAAATTGCAGAACATCTCCGCGCCTTGGGGGTGGATGTCATTCCGCCCAATGCCAGCAAACATCAAATTGCCGAATGCGACCTGGGCGTCACCGAAGCCGATTTTATTCTGCCAGAAACTGGCACGCTGGCGCTGCGCTCATCGGAAGAAAAACCACGCGCCACTTCTCTGGCTCCGCGTGTTCATTTGGCAATTGTAACGCCCGCCGCTTTGCGCGCCGATTTACATCAGGTCTTTGCAGAAGCAAAAAACAGCCACTATCTGGTCTTCATCAGCGGAGCCAGCCGCACTGCCGATATCGAACTAACTCTTGTGCTTGGCGTGCATGGTCCAAAAAATTTATACGTCTGGGTGATCTAAACATTAAACACAAAAAGCCCTGCTATTTTTTATGGCAGGGCTTTATTAAACCGCCTGTCTATTAATGTTCACGCCGGGCGCAGTTGTTTTTTGTACATGCCCAGAAAACGAAAAATAAAACGCACGCTCAAAGACAACCCCAACACCAATGCCCAATCCAAGGCAAAAACACTGCGCGGATAGTTTTCGAACTTGCCCAAAAAATAGACGCTAAAAATTATGCCTGCTAAAGCAATGGAGCCAGCCGAGACAGAGATCAAAACCGGGCGCACAAATTCCACAAAAGAGCCATAAAGATGGGCGGGGTTCAATGCGTTAAACCCAACAGAAAAAATTGTGCGCAAAACAAAGGCAGACCAGAACATGAGCAAAGACATGGAACGATAGGACAAATATTCGCGCCGCACTTCAAAACGCAGCCGAAAGGAAAGATAAACGGACAGCCCAATGATTAAAAGGTCCAAAATAAGCAGCGGCAGACTCACGCGCTGTAAAATTTTCTTCAACCAACTGCGCAGCGGCTGATCTACATAATAATGAATTAACAAGCCAGACCCAATCATTAAAGGCACAAAAGTGTAATCAAAAATAATCTGGGGGTTGGGCAGGGATGAGTTTTCCAAAGCGCGCTGGTAGATCCAAATGAATGGAACATGCAGGATGTATAACCCGTAAGAGGTTTCGCCCAGAGCAACCAGCGCGGGATTATTAAAGAAAGTGGAAATGCGGGATTGATCAAGCGCAAGGGCGGCGATCACCACCGTTAAGAACGGGGCAAGCAGCCCGGTCATTAATTGAAGTTTGTTGGGCATTTGGGCAGATGTGCTGCTGGTAATGACATACACAGACACCAGCAATATACCGCCCAAGAAAACCAACGAACTGATAAACGGCTTAATCATCACCGTGCGCCCTTCACGCAAAAACCAAATTCCGCCCACTGCGCCAAGAATAAAGGAACTTAAATGGAAAATGGGGAAATACACAAGAAAGTTTTCATGCTTGGGGAAGTACCCAATCCAAAGTATATTGTGAACAACCTGACTGATCACCCACACCGCAACAGAAACCCAGATCAGTTTTTTAGTTGCCTGACGATAAGCCCACATGGTAAAAAATGGAAAAATGGCATAAAAGAAAAATTCAACGGTCATAGACCATGCCGCATAATTAAAAGATTGGGCATAAGGCGACCACCAGGCTTGCACCACAAAAATATTGGCAAGTGTCTTTTGCGGCTTAATACGGGCGATATAGTCAATATAATAATAACAAACCAATAAAAATGAAATAAAGTAAAGTGGATAGAGGCGCAAAATCCGTGAAGTCCAATAAGAGCCAATGGAAAACTTCTCATGCGGTCGAAAGTAGACCAGCGACATGACAAAACCCGAAAGCACATATAAATAGGTCACACTGGTGGTGGCAGATACCAAAAGTGCAGAAGGTATCAATTTACTCAATGCGTGATAGTACACACCGCCGCTTCCGTGAAAAAACAATACCACAATGATGGCAACAAAACGTGTAAATGTTAACTGATCAATTCTTTTCATATAGTCCTCATGGATTCAATCTGCCTATTTTACTAGAAATTGAAATGCCATTTTTTATTTGACCCATGCGCATTTGGAAACTGAGCCGAAATTTGCCCCTAAAAACCACCCACCAAGTGTACACTTGGCACAAGGAGCCGCGCCCGATAATACAACAAGCAAACCATCTTACGGAGGAATAAAATGCCCAAAAACATCATGGCTGAGATTTCCGAACAATACCGCAACACCCACGAAAACCTGCTTAATCTCATGGTTAACCTGACCGATGAACAGATTGGTTGGACGCCGAATAAAACAACTCCATCCATAGGGTTCCATGTCTGGCATTTGGCACGCTGGGCAGATTACCTTCAAGAGATGATTCATGGACGCGGAAGTCAACTGTGGGAAAAGGAAAAATTGGCAACCCAGTGGGATATGGAAACTGTCAGTTTAGGCTATGCCCAAACTGGTATGAACATGAACGATGAGACTGCGGTGACGCTCCGAATACCCAGAAAAGAATTGCTTCTTGATTATGCGCGCCGCGCGTTTGCTGCCGCCCAGCGCGCAGTGGAAGGAATCAGCGATGAAGAGTTCTACAAAATTTACGAGGGCTTACATGGAGAAAACTGGCGCGGCGGGCATATCGGTCCCATCATTTCAACCTGGATGACCCATGACAATCGGCATCTTGGAATGATTGAGTGCCTTATTGGAATTCAAGGCGCTCACGGCAGCGCAGACAGTTAAAATACAAACCAGATCATTATGAGTACGACTCTCTTAAGTATATTATTGGGAATAGGCGGCATGTTTGGCTGGGGAATATACGACTTTCTAGGCGGCGTTTTCGCCAAGCAGATTGGGTCTTTCAAGTCTTTGTTTTGGTCACAGTTGGCTGGTTTAATTTCCATCGTTCTCCTTGCCATTGTTTTCAGATCAAGCGTCAATGTCCCAGTTTTGGTAATTATTTTGTCCTTAATCGCAGCGGCGCTTTATTCTGCCGGGTATTTGTTTTTCTTCAAAGGCTTTGAGATAGGCAATGTCTCAATCATTGCGGCAACCATGAATTTATGGGCTGTGTTTACCATGTTGTTTGCGTTTATATTTATGGGGCAACGGCTTTCTGCGTTACAAACTTTAGGTGTCCTGATGATTATCTTCGGCGCTACTTTGGCGTCCCTACATTGGAGCGAAATTAGAAATCAAAGATTCCAACTTTCAGCGGGTGTCAAAGAAGCAGTCTTCGGGGCTTTTTTCTTTGGTATCTTTTGGAATGTTAGCGAGATTATTTCTGAAAAAGTCGGGTGGTTATTCACAACTCTGTTTGTAAAACTTGGAATTATTTTATTCCTGGCAATCTTTTCACTTCCTGCAAAACAAAAGATGGGCTTGGCTAAAATTTCCGCAAAAACAAAAACCATCATTTTATTAATGGGCGTGATTGAGGCTGGCGCAGTAGCGCTCGTAAATTACGGCTTGACCATTGGAGATGCAATATTAATTACACCCATCGCATCCGCCTTATCAATAGTGACCATAACGCTGGCTATTATTTTCTTGAAAGAAAAAGTCACCAAAATTCAAGGACTCGGAATTGTCATGGCAATGATCGGTATAATCGTAACTGCGCTTTAATTCCCGCTCAAATTTCTTGAACAGTTTTATCACAAGCGAGTCTTCAAGATCGCAACCACGCCCAAGAATGCGCCTTTCAAATAACAGTCACGAAGGAGAAGAAACATGGAAGTCAAAGTAAACCCAATATCTGGATGCCTGATGCTGATTCTTGGTGTATTCACCCTGGGCGTAGCGCCAATCGCAATAAAATTAAAAGAACGAAATTGGCCCAAGCTGGTGGACGAACAAGGGCTTGTAACTCGTGGAGGCAAACGTATTGAATGGCGTGAATTTACAAAGTTCCAGAAGGTTATTACCTGCGTTCAGGGAACGACAACAGAACGATTTGATTTACATTCACCCAAAGGCGTAGTCTCGGTAGTCGTCTATCGCTTGCAAGAAGGGGATCAAGTGTTGGAGTATATCTGGCAGCGTTTGCCAGAATCTGCAAAAGGCGCTCAAGAATAAAGCGGGCTGAGATCAACACGGGGATATGAAGGAATATGACGTTCCGCATGAGTTGATCGTGGATGAAACTCATCGAATTACTGCGGTGCAAGTCGCAGCCATGTCCCAACCCGCCGTACAGCAAGCCGAGCAAAACCATTTCAGGGGATCATGCGCCAATGTAGTGAGTTGTTTAGTGCTCATAATACCTACCAAATGAACAATACTAACTCAACAAGTATGTCCAAGGTTGAGAAAATCGGCAAACTACAACTACGATCTCAAACTTGCAAAATGCAATCCGTCACACTATACTCAAAACATGGAACAATCCCACCTTTACCAGCAAATTGTCGAATCCATCCGTGACGACATCCTTTCGGGCATCATCAAGCCCGGCGAATCCCTCCCACCCATGCGCAAGATGACCGAGACATGGAACTGCACCACAGGAACCGTCATGCGCGCCTATCAGGAATTGGCGCATCAGGGTTTGGTGATTAGCCATGTGGGCAAAGGCACCAAGGTGGTGGATAATCTATCGGGTCAGGATCAATCCCCCCTTCGCAAGGCGACCTTGTTCAATCGCACCGAAGCCTTTCTGCTTGAAATCATCACCGCGGGATATACGCCCGATGAAATCGAACAATCCATGCGGACTGCACTGGATCGTTGGAAAACTTTCTCAACCCCGCAGGATACGGCTCCTCCAAATGTTTTGCGTTTCATCGGAAGCCACGACCCGTCGCTGGCGATGATCGCCGCGCAATATCACGAAGCCAATCCTGAGTTGACTCTTCAATTATCTTTCAGCGGAAGCCTGGGCGGGCTGATTGCGCTGGCTGAAAAAAATGCCGACCTCGCAGGCTGTCATCTTTGGGATGAAGCCACAGACACTTACAACGAGCCGTATGTCCGCAAGTTGCTGCC
Organism: Anaerolinea thermophila; assembly: GCA_020721605.1. GTDB lineage: Bacteria > Chloroflexota > Anaerolineae > Anaerolineales > Villigracilaceae > Villigracilis. The sequence continues at coordinate 37,491 of DYML01000002.1, read as the reverse complement.
GGGGCAAAAAGTGGCGCTGCTCACATTGGCGCACCGCCGCGTGGGATTAATTTTTGCGGCGGGAAATCCGCTTGGGGTAAATTCCCTGACAGATTTGGCAAACCCAGGAATCCGCTTCGTCAACCGTCAGCAGGGATCGGGGACACGCGTTTGGCTGGACGCGCAACTCCATCGCGCTGGAATCAATCCGTCAGACATTGCGGGGTATCAAGACGAGAAAATGACTCACTCCGAAGTGGCGCGCGCCGTCAGCAAGGGACAGGCGGAAGTTGGGCTGGCTGTGGAAACTGCCGCGCTGTCGTTTGGGCTTGGCTTCAAATTGCTGACCACCGAGCGTTACGATCTCGTCATCCCCGCCGACAAATGGGAGTTGGAATCCGTTCAGACGCTCAAACGCTGGCTGGATACTCCCCACGCAAAAACAGAAATCAACAATTTGGGTGGCTACGACACACAAGAAACTGGCGCGGTGACGTGGGTTTCTTAACCGCGTTTGTCAAAAATTACCCGTTTCAGCAAACTGCCGATTTCGTTGGGATTATGATAACACTTCACGATTTTTCTTTTGGATGAAAGCGACTCGACAGCCTGTTCCACCTCACGGGTCGAATCCTCGTCTGTGAGCGTGTGCGCCTCAACCAGCAGAAATTCATCCCCGCCCGAACCTGATACGGTTACCGAGAAATTCAGCAATCCTTGAACGGGGAACAACGCCTCGTCAAAGTCGGGGAGTTTTAGCATTTCCTCTCCCACGCGGACAAAGCCGCTGAACCGCCCGCGTATCTTTTCCATCGTTCGCAACTTCGTCCCGCATGGACATTCACCCACGATGAATCTGCTTCGGTCTCCCATGCGGTAGCGGATGAGCGGCATTCCGCGCCGTGTCAGCGTGGTGAAGACCACCTCGCCGTATTCGCCGTCTGGGACAGGTTCCCCCGTTTCGGGGTGGACAATCTCGAAGAGCATATCCGCTTCGCGCAAGTGATAACCGCGATGGGCTTCGCATTCCACGCCGCCGCCCAAACCCATCTCGGTCGTGCCGTAGTGATTGAAGACCTTGCAACCCCAAATATTTTCCAACACATTGACAATCGCCGCAGGGACATAATCAGTAGAAAGCAAAACCGTGCGCGGCGCTTTGTTCTTTGAGTTCCACCTCCGTGCCAGACTCAAAATTTGAGTCGGCGACCCAACGAGACAATCCGCCTGCTGGCTTTCCATCACATCCAGAGCGTGAAACGGGTCTTTGACCATGCCATATGGGATGGGCTTTCTGCCCTTGCGCTCCAGCCCCATCCGCAGCAAGTCGCCCACACTCCCAGGCGTTTCGCCAGGCAGGAAAATCAAAACGCGCTCGTCAGGCTCTGTCAGCGCGGACATGCCCACGCCGAAGAAGTCAATTGTCAGTCCCTGGTCTTCGGCGGTGAAAAAGATTCGCTTCGGCTCGCCCGTCGTCCCCGAAGTTTGCAAGGTCACAATCCGCTGAATCTCGCCCTGCGGCACGCACACAAATTGCAACGGATTCTGGCGGATGTCCTCCGCTGTGGTGAAGGGGAATTGCCGCAAGTCATCCAAATTCGAGAGCGTTTCGGGAAATCCCTCAAAATGCTTTTTGTAAAACGCGCTTTTGCTCCGCGCCAATTCCAACGTCTCGTTCAACTTGTCCAGTTGCCAGGTTTGCAGGTCAGCGCCGTTTGTTTTTTCTTTTATCCAAGGGTCAAGGGGGGTAAGTTTCATTCGCCGTTGGACTCCAAAATCTCCTGATTTTGGAGTATCGAAAATCGGGACGCGAAGCGTTTCGACTCCGCATTCCGATATAAAGACCGCCCACTAGAATCCGTCAAATTGTATGCGCAGAACGGAACCAACCTTCCGTCGCGGCTGGCGATGTGAATACAGCAATCGCGCAGGCGTTCCAAGTCCAAATTCCAGGCGTCTTGAAACGCCATGCCAGAGACGAAGAAAGAGTGCGTGCGCTTCCGCTCCAGAAAGACATCCCACTCGCCCAAACTTTGCCCGCCAAAGACAGGCAGTTGCGTGATGAGAGTCGGCGCCGACCAGTTCTCCGCCACGAAAGCCCGCGTCCGCGCCGCGCCTTCCTCCGCGATGATGGGCTGACAGCCGCAGGCGTCTTCCTTGTGTTGGGTAATCGCTTTGAGGTCGCCGTTGGGCATTAAAACAAAATTGCCGTGAAATGAACACAGCGCATTCTCGCACCCAGGCGGACAAAATACATCGGCGCGAATCATGCCATCGGTTTGAGTTTCGATTTCTCGAATCACTTCGGGGATGGTAATCCGCGCTTCGTCGGCGGGGCTTTGCGGATAGCGTCCGAAATAACTGATAGGTTGGAAATGCACGCCGCGCACGATGGGCATGTGTTCCAGCGCCAGGCGGATGATGTTCCCGATGTCGTCCGCGTTCACGTTGGGAATCAGGGTCGGCACAAGCACCACGCCGATGCCCTGCTCTTTGCAATGCTCAATGGTTTTTAGCTTTTGGTCGAGCAGTCCGCGCCCGCGAATGGTTTTGTAAATCTCGTCGCGCGTGCCGTCGAATTGCAGGAAGACCGTCGAAAGTCCCGCCGCTTTGAGCTCCGCCAGGTAAGCAGGGTCACGCGCCAATCGCAGACCGTTCGTATTCAACTGGAAATACTTGAAACCATACGAACGCCCCAAGCGGATGATTTCGGGCAGGTCGTCGCGGACGCATGGCTCGCCGCCCGAAATCTGGATGTTGAACGAAGTACTTTGTTCGCTCAGTCGTTTGAACCAGTCTTCTACCTCCGTCATTGACCAGTCGGCTGAATCGTCGTTTCCCGAATCCGCAAAGCAGACGGGGCAGTGCAGATCACAGCGTTGGGTCACTTCCAGCAGAACCGAGCAGGTATGCTGGCGATGTTCCGCGCACAAGCCGCAATCGAAGGGGCAACCGTCCTTGACTTCGGTGAATGGATTTTTAGGAAAGGATGGAGTCTTGAGCTTGACCCACGTTTTGAAACTATCCGCGCCGCGCCAGATGATGGTGCGAAAATCGCCATGCTGGGGACAGGTCTTTTCGAGATAGACATCCCCGTCACGCACAACACGAGCGGCGGGAATCCGCGCCAGGCATTCGGGGCAGACGCTTTCGGTTGTTGGGGCGGCTCTCTCGAAATTATCAGGCACTTTGTTTGTCCTTGAAGAGCCGCCCTTACTCATTGTCCAACCCCGAAAGGTCGAAGCCGTTTTCCACCAGCAACTCGTTGACCTTTTGAATCACGCCGCTCACCATCATCGGACAGCGTGTCATCTTGTTTTGGTTGTTGCCCGCCAAAATTTCCTCACAGCGGACTCCGCCGAATTGTTCGCCGTACTCCGCCTTGAACCACTTAACTAAATCCTGAATCATGAAGTCGAGTTTCGGGTCTTCCTCTTGCTCAGGCGTTCCCTTGCCCGCATACAATCCAAGCAGGGATGCACCGCCCGTCAACGCGCCGCACAACTCGCCGCTGAATCCAAGTCCGCCCGCCAAGCCGTGCATGGCGCGGACTAAATCAGGGTTGGTCTTGCCCATCTGTTCCATGCCTTGCAGCAGAATCATCTGACTGCAATAAAATCCCTGCTTGCGAAGGGTGATGAGTTGTTCCATGTTATCCATTTTTCACCTATTTATCTTCGAGTTGCATTTCGACTTCGGCAATGCGGCTTTTTGCCAGTTCTTCGGGGATGTAAACTTCGCCGCATTCGGGGCATTTGAGAATGTCGGCTGAGAAACTGTGTCCGAGATAACTCAGGTAGGTTTTGGTCGGAACCAGTTCCTTTTGGCATTTATAGCAGATGACGGGTTTGGTCTCTGTCATGGGTTGAGCCTCGAAAAATCATTAACCACAAAGGGCACAAAGGAACACGAAGGAAATGCGTTTTAACCTTTGTGACCTTCGTGTCCTTCGTGGTAAACAACTACTTCTTGAACTTCACTGGATTCGCCTTGATGTTATCCAGTTCATCGTACAAGTCGGAGCCGAGGAAATACTTCTTCGGCGGTTGGACTTTGCCGCCTTTGGCGATGACCTCCAGCCCCGCCTTGACCTTCTCTTTGGTTGCGGGCATTTCGTAAATGCGGACTCCGCAGGCGTTGTTGATGGCGTTCAGCACCGCCACATGCCCCGCCGCTTGAAACGCTTCGGACGCGCCCGATGAGCCGAACGGTCCGTCGGGGTCGGCGTTTTCAACGTGGATGATGGTGATGTCGTCGGGGATGTCTTTGATGTAGGGCACGCCGCTGTTGGCGATGTTGGTATTCTTCTTCACGTCGTCGTAATTCTCGGTTAGCGCAAAGCCGATGGCGTGCGAGATTCCGCCGTATGCCTGCCCGTTGACCGCGTCGATGTTGCCGACCTTGCCGACCTCGTCCACAACGGTGAAGCGGATGACGCGGGTCTTGCCCGTCTTGGTGTTGACTTCGACTTCGGCGAGATTCAAAGCGTAGGTGTAGGCAGGGGTCGGGTCGCCGACTCCTGTGTTCGGGTCGAGGCGGCAGAGTCCAGCCGTGGCGGTCGTCTCGTAAGTGCCTTCGTATTTCGTCGGGATGCCGTCTTTGACCATCTCTTCATAGGTGCGATAGGTTCCGTCGGGCTTGCGCATGGCATTCATCAATTTTTCGGCGGCGATGAGGGTGGCGTTGCCGTTCATGTAGTGCGAGCGGCTGGCGGCGGACATGCCGCTATCGGGGCAGAGTTTGGTGTCGTTCTGGACGAGTCGGATGTCGTCGGGAGTCACGCCCAAAGGTTTGAGTGCTTCGAGGGTCACCATCAACGAGCCGATGTCGCCGCCCTGCCCCACATCCTGCCAGGTGTCGAACTTGGTGAATGTGTTGTCGGAGTTGAGTTCGAGGGCGACGGTGGCGTTATCAGCGTAACTGCTGGCTCGGGTCACGTTGAACCCGCCCCAGGCGAGTCCGATGCCGCGCCGCACTTCGGGCGTATCCTTCTCCCGCGCTTCCTTCATCGCCCGCTCATAGTGCGGTTTCATCTTCTGCATGATTTCTTCCATCGGATAAACCCGATAGGGATAACTGTTAATGTTGGTGCCGCCAGGGCGGGCGATGTTGCGCCAGCGGAACTCGAAGGGGTCGATGCCTGCTTTTTCCGCGAGCATGTCCATCAGGGCTTCGCTGAGGGTGTAGGCTTGCGGCGAGCCGTAACTGCGATACGCGACGCCGAAGTTGTGATTGGTGTTCGCCACGCGGACAAGCCCCGCGGCGTGCGGAACCATGTACGGGAAGAAGACGAAACGCGCGGGCTTGGTCATTTTGTCGTCGCCGCCCCACGAATATGCGCCGTGATCCATGCCGAAGTCAAATTCGGCGGCTGTGATTTTGCCGTTTGCGTCGCATGCAACCCGTCCGTTGGAATGAGCAGGACTGCGCTTGCCCGTAAAGTGCTGGGACTCTTCGTAGGTCATCGAAAGCGCGACGGGCATTCGAGTCACCACGGTGGCGGCGGCGGCGAGGGCGACATCGCCAGGGTTGGTTGACCAACCAAAACTTCCGCCCGTGGGATTCATGATGATGCGGATTTTTTCCTTCGGGATGCCGACAGGGTTGCCCATGCGGCTGATGGATGCGTACACGCCTTGGGATTTGCACTGCACGGTCAGGTTGTCGTCTTCGTCAAAGTAGGCTTGAAGCGTCTCGCCTTCGATGGAAAGATGCGGCTCACGCGATGAGAAGAAACTGCCCTCCGCGCTGAAAGCGGATTCGTTGATGACCTCCGCGACTTTGGACGGCTCTTCCAAGCCCACGCCTTTCAAGACGGGCTGCATGGAAAAAATGTTGGGCGTGTCTTCGTGGATGCGCATGGCGTCGGGCATGACCGCGTCGAGGAAGTTGAGATACTCGGGCAACTGCTCAATCTCGACTTTGACCTTGGCGGCGGCGGCGCGGGCGTGGTCTTTCGTGTCCGCAACTGCCAGCGCGACGATGTCACCCCAGCGATAAATCTTGTCTTCGGCAAGCACCTTGCGGCTGGGAACCATGACTGTTGTGCGCTCGTGGAATTGTCCCTCCGCCATGATGTTCGAGCCGCCCGCCGCTTTGAGTTCGACGTGGGTGATGATTTTTACAACCCCAGGCATTTTCTCCGCTTCGGCAGTGTCAATCTTGAGAATCTTGGCGTGGTGCGCGACCTTCGGCTGGACAACTGCCGCGTGCAAACTGCCAGCGGGCATGGTGAGTTCCTGGTCGTCGCCGTAGTCCGCGAGTCCGCAGACCTTCGCCAGCGCCGACGGGCGCACGATGGGCTTGCCGTAATATTGCTTGTCTTCGGGGAGTTTGTAGGTGATGTCTTCGATGGTCGCTTCGCCGCGCATGACCTTCGCCGCCGCCATCACCGCGTCCACGATTTGCTTGTAGCCCGTACAGCGGCAGACGTTGAGATGCTTCTGGAACCAGTCGCGGGCTTCTTCGCGGGTGGGGTTGGGATTTGCCTTCAACATGGCATAGGTCGAGACGATAAAGCCTGGGGTGCAGAATCCGCATTGCACCGCGCCGAGGTTCATGTACGCAACTTGAATCGGATGCAGGTTGGTCGGCGTGCCGATGCCTTCGATGGTCAGCACCTTGCTGTATTCTGGAATCTTGGCGACCTTTTGCAGGCAGGAGCGGACGAGTTTATCGTTCAGGACGACCGAGCAGGAACCACAGACCCCTTCATCACAACCGACCTTCGTGCCCGTCAAACCCAACCGTCGCAGGACATCCGCGAGGGTGTCCTTTTCGGGATTGCACATGAACATGCGGTTCACGCCGTTGATGTTCAACCACACTTTTCGTAGTTTCATGATTTCTCCTTTTGTTTTGATATTTCACGAACAACCGCTGTAAGCGGGTAAATCCATTTTGAACACGGATACTTCGCGGACGGATTTCGCGGATGCACACGGATTTTTTATAAATAAATCCGTTCTTTTCCGTGCAATCTGTGTAATCCGCGTGCCGAATGACGCGCCTACGTTTTCCGCGCTACCAAAAGATGATAGCCAAGCCTTGCCTCGCGGACGGCGGATTGAAGCGCCATCGGGTCGGCGCTTGGTTCGGATTGACTCCAGAACTCGCGCATGGAACCGTGGGCGAAAATCATCTGCCCGACGAGTTGTTTCAACATCTCCGAGTGGTCTTCCCAGACGGCGATTTCAAAACCGTGCGCCTGTAAATTTTCGGTCAACTGTTCGCGGGTCATTGCCTTGCGCAGTCCGCAACTGAGCGGCAGGGCATGGAGCGCGGGCAAGCCTTCGGCGTTGCGGGCGTAGATGTCGCTCAGCGCCAGCCGTCCACCAGAACGAAGGACGCGGCGAAACTCAGTCAACGAGCCATCAAGGTCGAGCATGGCGGAGAGACTGCATTCCGAGAAAACCGTGTCCGCCTGACCAGAAGCCATCGGCAGGGACTTGCTCCAGGCGCAAGCGAGAGGCAGGTCGGGGCGGCGGCAGATGCCCGTTTGCAGGAGCAGCTCCGAGCGGTCGATTCCAATCGCGTGGGCGAATCCAGAATCCAACAGATATTCCACTGTTCCGCCTGTGCCGCAGCCCACATCCAAAATGCTGGAATCGGCGGATACTTCGCAGAGAGTCAGCAGGCGGTCGGTCAGGTCGAAGCCGCCAGGGCGCAGAGTCTTGTCGCCCGTTGCTTTGCTCAACGAGCCGTTTTCATACATTGGCTGTGTCACTATTTATCCTCCAAAGTCTTTTCGACTTCCGCCAGCTTGCCGAGCGCCAGTTCTTCGGGAATCAGAGCCAGCCCGCAGTTGGGGCATTTGAGCAAATTCACAGGGAAGGAATTGCCGAGGTAGGAGATGTCCACCTTGCCCATCTCCAGCGGGACGCCGCAGTCGGCGCACACCCAACCCTCGTATTTTGCGGGGTCAAAGTACTGGGTCATTTGCCAATCTCCATGCGGTGACTGTACGCCTTGTGGACAAGGAAGGAGCCGTCGGCTTGCGGCGCGTACTCGACCCAATAGGTGACGCTGGCAGGCTTGAAGTAAGCGAGATAATGCTGGGTGGATTTGTTAAACATGCGCTTGCCCGTTCGATCGGCGTGTTCGATGACCTTCTGCATGTCCTCGACCAAAATCAGGCGGTCTTCGACTTGCTTCTGCACATCGTCTGGCAAAATCAAGCGGATGGATTCAAAGGCGGCTGATTCGGGCATGGTTTCACTCCACAATTTTTTGAGTAAATTTTCTTTGAGTCGGGTGCGGTTCTCGTGATTTTGCGAGAAGCCGACAGCAGGGGCAAGCGCCAAATCTGTTTCCGTTGCGCCGAAGATGTAATCGAATAAATGAGTGGTGCGCTTGCCGCGCCGCGCAAAGAAGTTGCGGCACATGGCGCAGTAGGTGACGTAATCCAGCGGACTCTCGTTGATGCGGCGCTGAACGACTTTTTCCGCGACGGGCTTGTTTGCCAGCCACATCGCGCCGCCGAAGGAACAGCATTCGGTCTTCTCGCGGCTGAGTTCCAGTTCTTGAATCTCACCGCCCATCTTCGTCAGGATGCTGCGGATTGAATCTTGAATATGGCTTTCGTAGCGAGTCGAGCATGGGTCGTGGATTGCCACGGGCGCGGCGAACTCACGCTTGGGGAATTGTCCGTGCTGGTCGTACACATCCCAAAAGGAGATAATCTCCACATCGGGATAATGCCGTTGGAAGACTTGATAGCAACTCGAACAAGTCAGGATGACTTTTGGCTTGCCAAGTTTTTCATGCTCGGCGCGGAACTCGGCTTGGGACTCCGCGAACAGGTCTTTGCGTCCCGCCCAGTCTGCGGGAGCGCCGCAGCAGCGCAACATCAAGCCGACATCGTTGTTGAAGGTCTCGCGCAGAAAGTCGTATGCCTTTTCGGTGTAATCGGGCGCGGAGCCGCTCAACTGACAGCCAGGGAAAAACACATAGGAACAGGAATTAGTCTGAGGCGGGGTGTGCGTCAGCGCGAACTTCTCTCCGTTGCTGAATGCCATGTCCCGCAAGGCAAAGTCATGCGCCGAGGCGGGCATTCGGGAAGTCTCGACCATCTTCTCGCGCGTCTCTTTGATAGGCTCCGCCATGTTCAGGTCGGTCGGACAGACTTCGCCGCATAAGCCGCACAACGCGCAGGAGTTGATGAAGTTGTTGGATGTCCGCGCCCGCACCAGCATGGACATGTTGTTGTAAATCTCGCGGACGTATTT
>DYML01000002.1:17602-28185 GCA_020721605.1 Anaerolinea thermophila | reverse complement strand
ATGTCCGCGCCCGCACCAGCATGGACATGTTGTTGTAAATCTCGCGGACGTATTTCTTGGGATAGCTGCCGTAATGTTTTAGATACTCGCAGGACTTCACACATTCCATGCACTCGCATTGGATGCAACGCTTTGCCTCGGCTTGCGCTTCCTCTTTTGTGTAGCGGATTTGCCGCGGCAGAATCGGAGAAACGGATTCAATCCCCGCGAGATTGGTATAGAGCCGAGTCTCATACGTGCCTTCGTTGACGCGGGAAGCGGTCAGTGAAACTTTTTGCAGGAAGCGGTCAATGGAGATTGCGGCGCGGCGTCCATCTGAAACGGATAAGACGGATGAGTAGGGATGCAGAAGGCTTCCGCCCGCGAAGACTTTGGGTTGTTCGGTTTGAAAAGTGGCAGCGGATTGGGGAAGCGGATAAGCGGATGCGGACGAGCCGATGCCGAGGTAGATTGCGTCTGCTTCATCCCAAATCGGATGATTGGGTTCCACTCTTTCGTTCAGGTGGATTTTTACGCCCACCTGCGCGATGATGTTGGTTTCTCTTTCGAGGATGTCGCGCGGCAGTTGGCTTTTGGGGTAGTCCCATAGCCGACCCCCAAGTTGATTCTGCTTCTCGAACAAATCCACCCGATAGCCTTTGCGCGCCAAATCGAAGGCGGCGGTCAAGCCGCTTAGTCCGCCGCCGATAATGGCGACGTGGGATTTCTTTTTTGGAAGGATGGTAATTTTTTGTGGGGGTTCTGTGGAAAATTCAACGCAAGCACGTTCAATGTCCGCAACGCGGATGACTCCGCCCAAAGTCTCGCGGTTGCATTTTACCTGACAGGATTGGTCGCAGGCGCGGGCGATGATTTCAGGAAACGGAACCGACTTGCGGAAGACCTTGTATCCGCCCGAAAAATCTCCCGCGCCGACTGCCAGAGTCATCTGGCGGATGTCCACATGGATGGGACACAAGGCGGTACAAGGCGGGGCGGAATCCTGAATACAACGGTCTTCCAGTTCTCTAAGGCGGCTCTGTTCCATAAAAACACATCGCTCTGGCGGGGGCTAAGCCCCCGCCAGAGCGAAAAGGTTGTTTTACTTGACTTCCGCCAGCGCCGCTAAAACCTTATGCGGATATGCGGGCAGTTCGCGGATGCGCGCGCCTGTCGCCCAGTAGACGGCGTTGATAATCGCCGCGTGTGGTGCGGTGTTGGGCAGTTCGCCCACGCCCGACGCGCCGAAGGGTCCCGTCTTGCGCGGGTCGTCATAGTAGATGATTTCGATGTCGTCGGGAACATCCTTCGCAAACGGGATGCCGCACTTGACCATGTTGGTGTGCTTGTGGATGTCCTCGAAATCTTCGGTCAGCGCGTACCCGATGCCTTGAGAAATGCCGCCGTAGATTTGACCGTCCACCACGGCTTTGTTGTTGATTCTGCCGACGTTGGCGACGATAGTCATTTTGTCCACGACGACCTTGCCCGTCTTGGTATCAACGGTCACCTCGGACATGAACACGCCATACATGTAGTTGTCAATCGGACTGCCCTGACCTGTGTCAGGGTCGCCGATGGCGGCGGGGGATGTCCAGCGTCCAGAGTAGTGAGTGGGGAGTCCAGACGCGACCACTTCGTCGTAGGTCATATAAGCGCCGTCAGGCTTGCGGATGCCATCGAGCAGGTTTTCACAGCAGACTTTGATGGCATTGCCAATCACCACCTGACTGCGGCTTCCGCCAGCGGGTCCACCGTCGGGGGCTTTGCCCGTGTCGCACAATTCAAGCCGAATCTTTTCTGGGGCAACGCCAAGCGGGAGCAGCGCTTCGTGAGCGGTTCCCAATGCGCCAGCGTCCGCGCCTTGTCCGTGGTCGCCCCAAGTCGTCGAGATGAGCACACCGTCCTTCAGCAAATCCGCCCAGACTTCGGCGGTGTCGGGTCCATCGCCGCCCGCGCCGTAAATGCCGATTGCAACGCCTACACCCTTCTTCTTTTCAGGAGTTGTCGCTTTGGCTGCCTTTTCCTTTGCCACTTTGTACTTCGGGCGCAAGATGTCAATCATCGCTTCAAGACTGTGGGTTTCGGGAGTTTGTCCAGTGGGGGTGGTGGAGCCTGGGCGGTAGGCGTTGAGATAGCGCAGTTCCAACGGATCCATGCCGAGTTTTTCAGCAAGTTCGTCCATCAAACTTTCGGAAGCGAATTCGCTTTGCGGCGAACCATATCCGCGATACGGGGCGCCCCAAGCATGGTTGGTGCAGACCGTTCTGCCTGCGCCGCGAATGTTGGGGATGTCGTAACCCGCGCCGATGAATTGCGCACCCTTGTGAGTCAGCAGGTCGCCAAATTCGGAGTACGCGCCGTGGTCAACGGTCCAATCTGTTTCCATGGCGAGCAGTTTGCCGTTCTTATCCGCGCCCAGTTTAAGGTTGATAAAGAAGGGCGAACGTTTGCCTGTGTAGGTGATGAATTGCTCGTAATCGTATTCGAGGTACACGGGTCGGTTGGTTGCCATGCAGGCGGCGCCGAGCAACGCTTCGAGCGTGGGGCAGAACTTGTAGCCGAAGGTTCCGCCCGCAGTATTTTGCACCATGCGGAGTTGCGACACATCCACGCCCAGCCCGTCCGCAATCATGATGGCGTGCAGGTAAATCGCAATGCTCTTGGAGTGGATGGTCAGGCGACCTTCTTCGTCATAATAGGCAAAGCCCATATCCGACTCGATGGTCAGGTGCGGTTGCCGCTGGGTGTAATAATTATTCTCCACCACATGAGCGGCGGATTCCATGATGGGCTTGGTGTCCTCGCCCTTGACCACGCCCTGCTCAAAGTAAACGTTCGGCGTGCCAGGGTGAATTTCAATCGCGTCCTCTGCCATCGCGGCGGGAGCGCTCATGTAAGCGGGCAGTTCTTCGAGTTCCACTTTGACTTTTTCCACCGCCGCCAAAGCCTGTTCCTTCGTGTCAGCGCAGACAATGGCAATTGCGTCGCCGTATTGGAAGACCTTGGTGTCGCACAAAATCGGTCTGTCCCAGCCGTCGCATTTGTTGGTCGGGAAAGTCACCAAGCCGTTGATGCGGTTCCTGCCCTTCACATCCTTGTAAGTGACGACTTTGGCAACGCCTGGCATTTTCTCCGCTTCGGAGGTGTCAATGCTGAGGATATTGGCATGGCTCACCTTTGCCTGAACCAGCGCCAGTTGCAAAGTCCCCGCTGGGAGTTGGAGCGCCAAATCCGCGCCGTATTCCGCTGTCCCCGTGACCTTTGCCACAGCCGACGGGCGGGGATAACTGGTTCCCCAAATGCGCTTGTCTTCGGGAAGTTTGAACTCAATGGAGTCGGCGGGCTTATCGCCGCGCATGACGGCGGCGGCGTCCATCACAGAGTCAACAATCGGCTTGTAGCCCGTACAGCGGCAGGCATTGAGATTCTTCTGGAACCAGTTCCGCACATCTTCGCGGCTGGGCGAGGGGTTGTTGTCCAGCAAAACTTTCGAGGAGACGACAAAGCCTGGGATGCAGAATCCGCATTGGGCGGCGCCGTGAAAGACCATCGCCTTCTGAATGGGGTGCAGGTTTTGCGGGGTTCCAACTCCCTCCACCGTCGTAACGTTCGCCCCGTCTTCGAGTTTCTTCATCTTCACAATGCAGGAGCGGACGAGTTTCCCGTCCAAAATGACCGAGCAGGCTCCGCAGTGTCCCTCATTGCACGAGACTTTTGTGCCAGTCAGGAACAACTGCTTTCGCAATACGTCCGCCAGCGTGGATTCGGGGTCAACGATGACCGTCTTTTTAATCCCGTTGATGGTGAATGACTTCTTCAGCATAGCGTCTCCTATTTCGTTTCTATTTTTTTGTCAAAATTGAGAGTAGTGGGATATTGTAAAACCATGCATAATTTTAAAATTAATACTACCAAACAAAGTAAGTAATTCTTCTAAATATTATCATTTATTGTGATAATTGTTTCGTTACAAATATCACAATAAATCGTGACACATGTTCTGGCGTGTAATACCATTCAAATCTTTGCGCCAGCATCTGATTTCAACGGGATCAAAGCGTTCATGCAGACAAGCAGGCGAATGCGTATTAAGGTTATCCGTGACCAACACAATCTTTTCCACATTAGGAACTTAGAAGTTAAATGCTTGCTTGTCGCTGCGCGACAAGAATTTTTTGAACCACGAAGGGTCACAAAGGGTCACGAAGTATTTTTTAGGTTTTCCTTTGTGTTCCTCACCTGCACTGCACCAAAAGCAGTGCGGTGCAAGTGTTGTTGCCTTTGTGGTTGAATCCTTTTTGCCGAAGGTCGGTTTATCCGAGTTAGGATATTCATCATCAGATCAGGATGATGATCCACAGATTTCCGCGCCATCTTTGCAAACCGCCCAAGTCAGACGTTACGTTGATTCTATCCTGCAAAACTGGCAACAAGATCATGCTATACTTGGTCGCATCAATAACAACACAGTGAGGGAAAAATATGCCAACTCGCTTAATTCTTTCAGCCCCAGCAACTGGAAAAACCCAACTCTGCATTGAGCAAATTATCAAGGTGTCACAAGCGCATCCGCTTACTTCGGTGCGGGTAATCGTCCCCGACCGTTTGCAGGCTGCCTACTTTCGGCGGCGACTGGCGCAAAGCGGTGGAGCGCTTGGCGTTTATGTAGGCACTTTTAGCGACCTATATAAAAATATTTTGGAACGAGCAGGAGTGTTTGTGCCAATTGCTTCAAATGCACTGTTGCAACGCCTTGTGCGCGAAACGTTGGACGATGCCAATCTTGCACATTTTGCGCCATTGCGCACTTTGCCCGGCTTTCTGCTTGCCTTGCGGGATGCCTTTGCAGAACTCAAACGCGCACTGGTCTACCCTGAAGATTTTATCGAAAAAACAAAAAACGCTTCACCTGCCCAACGCGAACTAGCCCAATTGTATGCCGCGTATCAAGCCAAACTAAAACAACTCGGCTGGGCAGATAGAGAAGGACTGAGTTGGCTGGCAATTGCAGAGTTGAAGGCAAACCCTACCCTCCTAGATAATGACATTCGGCTGCTGGTGGTAGATGGATTTGATTCCTTTATTGGCGCACAACGGCAGGCGCTTCAATTTATCGCCCGCACAAGCGAAACGCTAATCACCCTGGAAGGCGGACAAGATTCAAAACGCATCGCCCACCGCAGATTTATCAAAACGCTTGAAACCTTGCGCAGGGAACTATCCCCGGAAATCATCACGCCAAATTCAGAATCATTTCTGCCGCCCGACATTTTGCATATCGAAAAAAATATCTTTGAAGCAGGAATTGCGGAAAAATCGAAGCAGGCATTTCTCTTTGAAGCCCGCTCGCCAGCCGATGAGGCGCGTGAAGCCCTGCGCTGGATGAAGGCGCGGATGGTGCGTGATGAAATTTCCCCACAGGAATGCGCTATTTTTACAGCCAACCCCAACCTGTACCAGCCATTGCTCCGCAGCGCAGCGCGTGAATTTGGAATTCCCGTGCGCTTCACGCAGAGCGATGCGCTCACAAGTTCGCCCGCCATTGCGGCGCTAACCAGCCTGCTCTCACTCTCGGCGCAAAACTTCAAAACAACTGCCCTCTTCAAAGTTCTGCGCTCACCGTATTTTTCTTTTGGTTTTCAACCTGCAACCATGGCACTGCTGGAGAAGATCAGCCACGCCGCGCAGATCGTAGAAGGTCAATCGCAGTGGGCAGAAACCTGGAAACGGCTTGCACCCGCAAAGTTAGAATCTCAGCCCGACCTTGATGATGAACGCGCGCTGAAAAACCTCCCACGCGGGGAAGAAGCACAAAACTTGCAAAAACAACTCGATGATTTCTTTGCGCGGCTAACCGCACCGAACGGAAAACGTTCCCAAACCGAATGGACGCGCATACTTGAAGATTTACTCGACAACCTGAAATTCTACGAAAATATCTCCACAGATCGAGATGAACTTGCCTGCCAATCCTTGCGCGAGGCATTGCGCGCCCTGGTGATGAGCGAATCAATTGCAGGCGCGCGCGTGGTGGACTTTAGGCAATATCTTTCCGATCTGCAAAACGTGTTGGAAGGCGCGGCGCTGGACGAGCCGCACGTTAAACACGGCGACTCCGTGTTGTTGGGAAATATGCGCGAAGCCCGTGGGTTGCGCTATCAGGCGGTGGCGCTGCTCGGATTTTCAGAAGGAATTTTCCCTGAAGTAGAACGCCCCGATCCTTTTCTAACCGAAGACCTGCGCGAAACCTTCGGCTTGGATTCGCGCTTGCAGCGCGAGCAGGGCAGTCTCTTTTATCAGGCAATCACACGCGCAAATTCTCACCTGCTCATCACCCGCCCCTATCTTTCGGACGATGGCGAAAGCTGGGAGGCATCTCCATTTTGGAACGCGGTGAAAAAGTTGTACGAGAAAGAAGCCGTGCAAACCATTCGACCCGACGACCCCCGCCCGCTGGCAGACGCGGCTTCCTCCCAGGAATTGTTGTTCTGGGCGGTGCGCCGCAAAGGATTGCCAAAAACATACGCAGCGCTGGCTGATCGCTGGAAGAACTTGCAACATGCGCGCCAGGTCATTCATGCCCGCCGCGCCAAAAGAGCCGAAGGCGTGTACGAGGGCAGCACGCCAAATTTGAAAGAAATTCTTTCCAAACGATATTCTCCCAGCCAGGTGTGGTCTGCCTCACGGCTGGAAACCTACGGCTCTTGCCCGCAGATGTTTTATATCAGCGCGGCGCTGGGGCTGGATCACAGTTCACCGCCTGCGCCAGGGCTGGACGTGATGCAAATGGGTTCGATTCTGCATAAAATTTTAGAAGAGGCATTTAAAACCGCGCAGCGCCCGTCAGATGCAAATGAGGTACTTGGCAACTTGCCAAAAATTGCCAGACAAATTTTTGCCGCCGCGCCGCAAGACTATGGCTTTCGCCCCTCCGAACTATGGGAGTTGGAACAGGAGCAATTTCTCGCCGAGTTGGAGGCAACCATCAAAGAACTCGCCCGCGCATCCGAAGGCTGGACGCCCTTCGCCTACGAACAAGCCTTTGGAATTAACAACGCGCCGCCGTTATCCATTCAACTTGATCAAGAAAAAATTTACCTGCGCGGCGTCATTGACCGCGTAGATCAAAACAAAGACGGCGAACTGCGCGTGGTGGATTATAAAAGCGGCAGCAGTCATCTCGACAAAAGCGACCTGGAAAATGGCAGGCGGCTGCAACTGCCGCTCTATGCGCTTGCAGCGCGTGATGCCTTAAACCTCGGCAACCCCATAGACGGCATCTACTGGGCGATTAAAGCCGCCAAAGCAGGCTCATTAAAACTTGCCAGTTATGAGGGCAAAGAAAAAACAGGAGTGGAGGCTGCAATTGAGACCCTCAAAGAACATCTACAACGTATTGTAGACGGTGTTCGTGCTGGTGAGTTTTCGCCCCGCCCACCCAAAGGGGGCTGTCCTGAATATTGCCCAGCAGCGCAATGGTGCTGGCGTTACCAAAAGGGAGGTTGGGCATGAGCGCATCACTTGCAGAGCGGGTAGTGAATACCTTTCATCTTACAGAAAAACAGCGTCTGTCTGCATTGGAACGCGGGCGGAACGTGGTGGTCACGGCAGGCGCGGGCAGCGGCAAAACACGCACGCTAGTCGCACGGTACGCTTCGCTGCTGGCGGATGGGCTTTCCCCGCGCCAGGTGACTGCCATCACCTTTACCGAAAAAGCCGCGCGTGAAATGCGCTCGCGTTTACGAATGGCATTAAATGACCTGATCGCCACAGCCAAATCAAAAAAAGAACATGAATACTGGGCAGGGCTAAACGCGCAAATGGATGCAGCACGCATTGGCACCATTCACAGTTTGTGCGCCGAAATTCTGCGTTCCCATCCCGCAGAGGCGGGCGTAGACCCGCGTTTTGAAGTGTTGGATGAAGGTCTGGCGGCAGCCCTAAAAAAACAGACGGTGGATGAATCGTTGAAACAAATGGTTTCAGATGTTCAATACAAACCGCTCTTGCAAGCGCTAGGAACTGACGGAATGCAAGACCTGCTAAAAATATTACTTAACCGCAGGCTCGAAGCGCGTGAGATTTTTGCAAACGCAAAAGACAGCGACCAGATCGTGCGCAAACATCTTGAAGAAACCCTGAACTTGCCCGCATTCGCCACCCCCCTCTGCGACTTGCGCGCATTTTCTCAAACCAATTTACTGGCAGATGCAGGCGACAAACTCGCGGCACAAGTCAGCGGATTATTGCAAGAATGGGAACAATCTGAATCTGCCCTGGGCAAAGGTGAAATTATTAAGAGCGCCCAACATTTATTTACCGCGCGGCGCAAGTACCTCAAAAAAGGGACGGGCAAAAAGAACAGCGCAGCAAAAGACATGGTTGCCCTGCTGCAAGAAGCCTACGATCAACACTTGAATCCGTTAATCGGCGGAGCGGATTCAAAAAATGCCGCGCCAGATGAAGAAACTGAATTGCTATTCAAACAAATCTACCCACTCATTTACAAAAGCAGCGAGGAGATTCAGCGCCTGTACCAAGCCCAATTACGCCAGCGGTATGCGCTGGACTTTGACGACCTTGAATACGGCGCGATGCAATTACTGCAACGCCAAGACATCCGCGCCAATTGGCAAAATGAAATTCAAGCCCTGCTGGTAGATGAATTTCAAGACACCAATCCGCGCCAACGCGAGATTGTGCAGTTGCTGGCAGAAGACACAGGGCGATACTTTGTCGTGGGTGATGCCCGACAAAGCATCTACCGTTTCCGCCGCGCCGATGTAACCGTCTTCCGCGAGGTGCAAGATCAAACCCAAAAAAACGGCGGATTGGTGTTAGATTTGGATATTACATACCGCGCCCATGAACCCCTGTTAAACGCAATGGGCGACCTGTTGGCAAGTGTGATGGGGCAAGAGGACGACCCCAAGCGCCCGTACCATGTGCCATTTACCCCGCTTGATGCGCACCGCAAAACCGCCCCCGAATATATCTCCGACCCGCATATTGAATTTGTCTTTGGCACAGGCGAAGATGCCGCCGAAACGCGCCCGATAGCAGCACGCGCGCTCGCGCAACGGCTGCTCGACCTCAAAGAAAAAAATCAGATTCGCACATGGGATGATGTAGCGCTTTTATTCCGCGCTTCCACAGGCTATGCGTTTTATGAAAACGCATTTGAAGATGCGGGCATTCCATTTGTCACCGTATCAGGACGCGGCTTTTACGACCGCCCCGAAATCCGCGACATGCTGAACCTGTTGCGCGCGCTGGCAGACCCCGCCGATGACCTGGCTCTGGCAGGCTTGCTGCGTTCCCCGGCATTCGGCTTAACCGATTCTGCATTGTATCGTTTGCGCATTCAGGAGGAAAAACCCACTCCCTACTGGGAGGCGCTGCAAGGCGACCTTTCGTGCCTGGATGAAGAGGATGCAACACGGGCAAAACGCGCAGTAGAAATTATGCGCAAATTACAGCCGCAAGTGGATCAAAGCCCGGTGGCGGAATTACTCAAAGCCGTAGTGGATGCGGTAGACTACCGCGCCATCCTCGCCGCCGATGATGAACGCGGCGCAAATGGACGTTTATGGCGCAACCTCGACAAACTGATTTCTGATGCGCAAACCAGCGGAATGGTCAATGTGCGCGACTTTCTTGAATATTTATCCACGCTCAATGATGCAGGCGCGCGTGAAGGCGAAGCCCCTGCGGATGCCCAGGGCGCTGTGCGCCTGATGACCATTCACAAATCCAAAGGACTGGAATTTTCAGTGGTGGCGCTGGCAGATGCTGCACGCACTCCCCGCAATGCGGGCGATTCGGTTTATCTGCTGCCGCAGATGGGGTTTTCGGTAAAAGTTGGCGCAGGTCCAATGATTCATCGGCTGTCGAAACAGTTGGATGCTGACCAAAACAATGCCGAAAGCGGACGGTTATTGTACGTTGCGCTAACCCGCGCCCAAAATAAACTAATCATCAGCGGGCATGTCACTTCAGGTCGCAGCGTTTCCACGGCGGGTTGGATGAAAGATTTATGTAAATCTCTTAACCTGGACTTAAACAAACTCGTCACTGATGCGGGAACATTTTCGACACACAAAACCCAATCGGGGCATTCGGTTTTAGCGTGGTGCGCAAAAACGGAGGAGAGCCTGCCGCCTTTCATAAGAAAAGAAGAGCCAAAGTTAATAGAGCCAAAAGCCCAGGCGCTGTATCAACCCTTCAGCGAGGCGCAGCCAATCTTTACGCAAGAAGACGAGCAGCCCAGCCCGCGCATTTGGCGTGCCACAGAAAAGACCCTGCATGTGCCTGCAACAGTGATTGGACAAATGACACACAAAGCCATTGAACTGCGGCTTTCTGCGGATGATCCACGCTTAATTTCGTTGCTGGAATCACTTGCCCTTGAATCTGGACTTGCCATGCAAGAACAGCGGGTTGAAGCCGTGCGCCGCACACATAAATTAATAAAACGCTTTTACGCCCATCCATTGCGCACCGAAATTGACTCTGCGAATCAGGTTCGGCACGAAGTCCCTTATTTCCGCACACATAAAAATCATACAGAGACCGGATATATTGACCTGCTCTATCGAAAG
>DYML01000002.1:0-17502 GCA_020721605.1 Anaerolinea thermophila | reverse complement strand
CCGCACACATAAAAATCATACAGAGACCGGATATATTGACCTGCTCTATCGAAAGGGTGAAGTTTGGTATGTGGTGGACTTTAAAACGGACTCGATCCGCTCTGCTGCGGAAAGAGATACTCTCCTTGCGCAGTATGTCCGTCAAATATCGCGCTATGCAAATGCAGTTCAAGCCTTCCTTGGGCAAACTCCGCAGCGGCGAATTTGCTTCCTCGATGACGAAGAAAAAGTGAGTGTGGTGGAAGTGTGAACGGCGCGAGAGAACTCTGCCAATCTGTGCTGTTGCAGCCAGCGATCAATGTCACTTTGTTGTTGCCGTTCAGGTTCTTAATCTCGGTCAACATGCCGTTGTGGGCTGAGTCTACGCGGGGATTTAATTTCATAGCAGCACAAGCGATTAAATCAGCCGCTCAAATTTCATCAGATTAAAAATATTGAAACACAAACAAGCGAAATATTGTTGTATCGTAAATAGAGCAAAAATCATCCTGCTTTATGCTGGTGATGGCAAGCCTGATTGACTCTCATCATCATGCGATAAAATAAATTCAGGCAAGCACGCGCTTGGCACACCTGATCCACGGAGATCATATAAAAAATGAACAATATTAATAGCAACAAAAAAGAGTTATCACCAAACCAACGAGAAGAACTACTCAGCGCATTGAAAGCCCGTTTTGAAAAAAACATGAACCGCCATCGCGATCTTAATTGGGAAAAGGTGCAAATCAGGCTGAACTCTCATGCGGAAAAACTGTGGGCGCTCAATGAAATGGAGAACACCGACGGTGAACCAGATGTCGTTGGCTATGATAAAAAAACGGGCGAATATATTTTTTATGATTGCTCAGAGGAAAGCCCTAAAAGCCGCAGAAATGTTTGTTATGACCGCGAAGCGCTGGAAGCAAGGAAAGAATTTAAACCAAAAGATAGCGCCCTGAATATGGCAGCAGCCATGGGCATCGAGATTTTAACGGAAGAACAATATCGGGACTTGCAGAAACTTGGAAATTTCGACACAAAAACATCCAGCTGGTTGAAAACACCTTTTGAAATTAGAGAACTCGGCGGAGCCATCTTTGCCGACCGCCGCTACAACCATGTCTTTGTGTATCACAATGGCGCTTCCTCTTACTATGGGGGCAGAGGATTTCGCGGCTCACTACGGATTTAACCTTTTCTCAAACTGCGTCATGCTGAAAAAATCTACTCATTTTATACTGCGGGAAGGAATTAAAGAATTAGCATATTCTTCAACCCAGGAATAACCAGATGGGGCAAGCATGTCAGGATTGCTGGCATCTCCGCCAAAAAAAGGGTCCAAGCCGTGTGCGGTTTCCCAGTCAGACGGAATTCCATCTTGATCAACATCTAACGGATAAAAGTAGTTCGGATGATTTTGCCACGCCCCAACCTGATTCTGACTGTCTATAATCGTCCCCGTCCCCGACTTTACATCAGCAACAATGCGCAGATCAATCCCATCACGCATAGGAGAAATGGCGCCTGCAAAATCCAACACATCCACATATGCGGCTTCAGCAGATGTAAGCGCGACATTACTTGGCTCAAAAAGAATTTTTTTTGCAACTTCAAAATTTTCGGGCAATTGAACGCGAGCCGTTATCAGGTTTTCGTTGTCACGCAAGTCGTATGCAAGGTTGCCATCCACATACACCTGCCCCTCAGGCGGCATGGAATCTATACGAATATCATAATGACTTGAATTTAAGTTTGCTTTAAAATAGTTATTCAAAACATGGGTAATATTTTTATCTGCGTTAATCTCCACTGCGGCATCCCCCCAGCCATAAATTACATTATTAATAACCTCAGAATTAACAATTCCAGAAATGCGTGGGTTTCTTCCCCAATTGTGCGCAAAAATATTATGATGAACCGTCATATTTTTTCCATCTTGTCCTAAAATTGCCCCCATACTATGCGCGTCAAGTTCTGTCGCGCCTTCATCCAGATGAATACTATGATGCAGTCCTTCGCTAATTATGCTCCATTGTATTGTAATGTCATGCCCTGCGTATGGTTTTTTGGGATCAATCCAAGTGGACAAATTTTCATCAATAGCCCAACTCACCGAGCTATGGTCAATCACAACATTGTACACATCACTGTTTGCGTCATAGGTGCTGATGTTAATACCGTCCAGGCAACAAGTAGGCGATCCTTGATCGCCTACCCGAATCCGAATTCCTCTAATAATGACATCATGGGTTGAAATAATGAGTCCATTTCCTTTTAGTGTAATTCCCTCTCCTGGAGCAGTTTGAGCCGCGATGGTTAAAAAAGGATGTTTGATAATGAGGCTGTCAATCAGGGGAATAACGCCGCCCACCTTAAAAATTATCAAACGCCTATCATCATAAGGATTAGCAGGGTCTGGCTGCCAGGTTTGATCAACAGCCCAGCGTAAACTCCCCAAATAATCCGGGCTATTCACATCCAAAGTATCGTTCAAATTGGAAACAAAAAGTACGCGACCAAATCTGCCGCCGGGGGTTAATGTTCCAAAGCCTTCGGCGCCCGGAAAGGCGGGCAGCGCATTTTGTTTCACCAAGACAAGCCCTGGATAAAGAAAAAAAAGAACAATTAAAATAAACAGCAATCCAAGTAAAATCAAAAGCAAATGGAATACAACATCGGCAGGAGAATTTATCTTTTTCATGGAATTATATTTACTCCAATAAATGGGTTGAGTCAAAGGCTGCTTTACAGCGCTCATTTGTTATAATCACTTTTTGAAAAATTTACAGCACAGATAAAGCGCTAAATCCTTAATCAGTTTATTTAAATCTCTAACAACAGGTAAGAATGTCCAAAAAAATTATCTTTATTCGACCCAAGCCTTGGCCCCTGGCAAATATAAAAGTTGCGGATGCACTGGCAAAACAGTTCCCCGATTGCGACATGGAAATAATCAATATTGAAGACTTGGTAAAGAAGAAAATTAGCATAGTAGCCATTAACACGGTGCAGACATGGCTAAACTATGGAAAAGACATACTTGCCGGGCATAAAAATTTTAAAGCGGCATTTTGGCGCACACCCTATATTTTCCACACGGTTAAACGTCTACTTAAGCAGAGACTGTCTGATCAAGAATATCTATTCACTTTTCAAATACAGTCACTGTTTGATTGCAGCCTGCCAAATGTGCCGCATTTTGTCTACGCGGATCATACTCATTTGGCTAATTTAAACTACATTGATTTCAATATTGAAAAACTATATTCAGAAAAATGGACGGCATTAGAGAAACAGGTATATGACAATGCCGACAAAATCTTTGTTCGCAGTTCAAATATAGAAAAATCGGTTATTGAACAATATCACCAGCCTGCCGACAAAGTTACCTGTGTTTATGCAGGTAATAACATTGAGACAGATAATTCAATAACAAAAGAAAAGTCATATACTGAGCAAAATATATTATTTGTCGGAATAGACTGGAAACGCAAGGGGGGACCAGATCTCTTGGAAGCATTTAATTTAGCGCTGAAGAAACACCCAAACGCGACATTAACCATTGCAGGCGCCGAACCCAACCTTCACATAAAGAATTGCAAAGTTATAGGAAAAGTAGCGCCAAAAGATTTAATTTCTCATTACGAGGCGGCAACACTGTTTTGTATGCCTACACGAGTAGAGCCATTTGGAATTGCCTTTCTCGAAGCCATGCAATCTCACTTGCCAATTATTGGCACAAAAGTGGGTGCGATTCCTGATTTTTTACAAAACGAATGGAATGGAATATTGGTTGAACCAGGAGATATACAAAGCATTGCCAATGCAATCATAAAATTACTGGATAATCCCGATTTATGCCGCCTATATGGAGACAGAAACTTCAACCTAATCCAGGAACGCTACTCGTGGCTGGCTGTAAGCCAAAAAATGCACGCGCACATTACCGCGCATCTTTCACTTTTATCGTCTAACGACAAAAATTAAAAGCAATGCCGCGCAAGCCGCATTGCAGGTTAGGGGATAAACCTAACCTGCAATGGCAGCCGCACGCAGGGGAATTATTTTTTACGCCAACTCCGAAGAGTTAAAAAGACCACAGCAAAAATAACCAGCACAACCAAAACAATCGTTAAAATTAATGCTGGCAAAAGCCATGCTGGACGGCTGCCAGATGGGGAATCACCTGACGGCTGCGATAAAGGCGAAGGCGTCAACATTTCGGAAGACAGCTGCGGCACAGGCGTATTCTCAACTGGCACAACCAGCTGCGTATCAACAGTTTGAATACGAAAATCATTAATCACAGCAAAGTCGCCAGCCAGTTGCGAGCGCAAAGGCGCATCTACCAGAGAGGAGATTCCCCAATTAACTCCTGTAGCAGAGTTTCCCAAAGCGGCAATTAATACCTTCTCTTTATTCCAGGGCGAAGGCATTAACTCCACATAGCCAACGGGTACTTCTGGTGGAATTTGGTAAGTCACCTGAAGGAATTTCCCCTCTGTATTATCACTGCCTGCCACAAATGGAACAGGAAGCAATGAATTTAATTTGTTCATAACGCCCAATTTGCTAGGCTGTCCAACCACAATCAAGTTATAGGGGGATAAATCAACATCAGAGATTTCATCGTCAAAAAAGACTGCCAATTTGGTGATGGCGCCATTGCTTTGATTGCCGAGATAAGACGCAACCGGAAGAAACGCACGCCAATACTCCGGGGCGCTATGTTGAACAATAATAGCCGTAGTCTCCAATGTTGAGTCAAAGGTCATGGGCGCCGGGTATGCGCTTAAATCCAAGGTCATTTGAGTATTTAACTGCAAAGAACTAAATGGCAGATGAAGCCGGGAATCAGCCCAGATGACGGTCCAAAGTCCACCAAGGTTGGGGTCGGAGCAATTATCCAACGGCTCCAAACTGGCTCTAATTTCAATTCGATTATCGCCGGGTATTGCCACCGAAGGTGGAATGGAAAGCCGAACTCGATTAATTGCCTGTGCCGCAGAAACATCTGTAAATCTCACGCTGCCAATGGGCTGTCCATTGAGAAGAACCACAAGACCAGAGATGTTGTAATTAAGTAATGCGGAATGCCCAAATGCCAGTTCCAGGTAGGCGTCTGTATTCAGCACGCTGCCAAAAGGGATGTAAAAATTGTAAGATTGGTAGTCCACACCGCGATTGGAAAACTCCTGCTCGGTGTAACCCATATCTGCAAAGGTCTGATCAGAAAGTAAAGGCGCCGGAAGAGCAGTGTTTTGAATATCTTGAACCAGTGCAAGGTTGGGTGAAGTATTTTGCTGGAAGATTCCCGTACTTACGGCTTGCGCAGCCTTTAGTGTGCCCAGGTCAGTATTTCCACCAACCACCAGCACTACGTTGCGAATTGACCAGGGCGAATTAACCATTTGAATCACGCCGTTGTCCTGACTGTCTTCTGGCAGTACAAAGTTTTGATTTTTAATTTTAAGGGGAAGGGTGAGTTCTGCCAGAGTGGGAATGGAAGCCGCCTTGCCTACAAATATCAGGTGACTGGCGGCTTTTTGTTGATCGGTCAGTTGGCTAAGCGAAACAAGATCAAGAGTTAATTTATCCGAAGATAAATTTCCCAACCCGGCGGCAATTGTAAAAGCGCTTTGTAACTCCACGGCGGTAGGCTTGTCTGGAATCACAAGAAGCGCCACATCTGGAAAAATGGATGCTTGAACAAGTGGGCGGGGAAATTTTATTAAAGAAGTATCGGGCTGCTGCTCTTCATAAGGAAAGGTCATCCGTGATGAGGCATTAACAACAACACTCATGCGTTGATTTGCAACGCACGAAATACCGCTATCCAGCGTAAATTTAAGTTCCATCAGCCCGTCGGTGCGGGGTGAAACCAGCAACGCAGCCGGAATATTAATGGCGTAATCGTAAGTTCCAACCTTATTCAAGACAAAAGTTCCCACCGTTACCCGATTAAAACTGACGGTTAAAGTTCCGCCAAGAGCCTGTAAAATATCGCTTTGCGAGGCAGAATTAATGGCGGTGGTAATATTTAAATCAATTCGGGAATCACCGATTAATTTCCAATATGCGGGTAAACCAAATGAAGTGGTGGAGGTGTCATACGGTCCATCCAGGCTTATTTCGGCTTTGCCAAGATTCGCCAAAGTGACCACCCCAGTATTATTTGGGGTTTGAGCGTGGGTATGGGTCATTGTGGTTAAAAGTAAAACCACACAAAGTAAAAAACTTATGCTAATGGTTGATACATGTTTCTTCACAGGAATCTCCTTCTAATAAATATGCGTTACTTTTGTTTTCTTTCATCAAATACTGACTGATAAATGATTTGAATGGATGAAAGCATCTTTGCTCTGGTAAATTCATTTTCTATTCGCTTTTGACCGGCAGCCACAAAGACTGCCGCTTGCGCAGGATTTTTCAACAGGTGCAGCGCCTTATCTGCCAATGCGGCTGGGTTTTTGGGCGGCACGAGCCAGCCATTTGTGCCAGATAAAATAGACTCGTCATTTCCAGGAATATCCGTTGCAACAATGGGTACGCCAATTGCCATAGCCTCTAAAAGAACAATTGGAAATCCTTCCCACAAAGAAGGCAGTACAAAGCAATCCATTATGGCAAGTAATGCGGGAACATTTTTATATTCGCCAATAAAATGGCACACATCCCTAATGCCCAAGGATTCTGCCAGGGCGTTGGCTTCATCTTCCAAAGGACCCGACCCAGCCCACACAAAATGCGTTTGAGGCATTTGGGCATGAACCAGAGCAGCCATTTGCACAAAATCCAGCGGGGCTTTTTGTTTTCCGAGCCTGCCAACTGCCCCCACCAAAAGAGAGTTGGGGGGAAGGTGGAGAGCCGCTTTTTGGCTGGCTTTATCCACTGAGTGAGTAGAAAAAACGGGATCAATGCCAGTGTGTACTGTGGAAAATAATGTCGGAGAGCCAACTCGAAAGCGGTGCGCCAAAGTTTGTTCGCCATCTGAAACTGTGATAATTCGAGCGGTCAAAAATCTGGCGGCAAACCTTTCCAACAGGGCAAGGAAATTTGCAATCCCTGGGCTAACGCCAGCATGAAAAGCAAAACAATGGGGCGAATAAATTACGGGTACGCCGCTTCCAAGGGCGGCAATTCTCACAAGAAAACCTGCCTTTGAACCGTGCGCGTGAACGAGGTCAAATTTTTCAGTGCGGATGAGATGGGCAATTCTTAGAACCAGAAGCAGGTCTGAAAAAAGATCAACCTTAAAGCGGTTCATAGACCAGCTAACTGCTTTGATGTCTTTGATTGAGCGCAATTCGGCAGCCAGTTCTGCGCTTTTTTCAGAGAGACAGGCAAAAGTCAATTGAAAACGATCCAAGTCCAAACCGTTGGCTAGCCAACGCAGGTAAGTTCCAATTCCCGCAGTAGATTTCCCTATTTCAAGAATTCGGATGCGTATCATGCTTCTCCATTAATTTTTGATACAGGCTGAGTGTTTTTTCAATCATGGCATCCAAACTAAACTGAGTTTTTACACACAAAAAGGCTGCGTCAGCCATAGATTGAGCAAATGCTGGGTCTTGCAAAAATTGAAGGCAGGCTGCTGCCAGCGCCGAAGGGTCTTCCTTTGGCACAAGCAGAGCAGATTCGCCATGAGAGACAACATTGGGAACCCCGCCAACGGCAGTGGAAACAATGGGGCAGCGCGCCGCCATTCCTTCCAGCAAGGTCACGGGCAGCCCTTCCCATTTAGATGAAATCACCAATATATTTAAGGCTGCCAGAACCGCGGGAATATCCTGACGAATTCCACAAAATAGGGTGGAAGATTCCAAGCCAAAATTTTTGGCTTGCGTTTGTAGTTCGGTGCGCAACGGTCCATCGCCTACTATTAAGAAGCGGGCAGCGGGGAGTTTATTTTTAATATGAACTGCGGCTTTAAGAAAATTATGGTGATCTTTTTGCGGCTGCAAACGACCTATGATTCCTATTAATGGCGCATCGGCTGCAATTTGAAGTTCTTTACGAAGGGCGCTGCCTGCTTTTTCCTGGTTGATAAACCGCTCAACGCGCACGCCATTTTCGATGACCATTATTTTTTCTGCGGAAATACCTGTGGTCTGCATTTGATATTCGCGCACTTCATCTGAAACCGCAATAACCTGATCGGTCAATTTTGCGGTCATGCCGTAAATCAGCCCCAGCGGAAAGCGCTTTGCCCAGACATCGTTGTTATGAGAGGTGGATACAACCACCGGAACACCGCAGAGCCGAGCGGCAAGCCTGCCGTGTAAATCGCTCTTGAATAAATGGGTGTGAACAATATCTGGTTTTTCACGCAAAATTAATTTGCAGATTCCAAAAAATAAAACAGGGTCAATGCGTCCAAGCCGGGGCAGGCGTGTATAAGAAACGCCCAAATCATAAAGTTTTTTTTCCAGCGGACCGGGGGTGCTGTAACCTACGCTGACTTCGTTGCCAAATTCTTTAATGCCGCGCACCAGATCAACCAGCAAAACCTCGGCTCCGCCGATATTAAGACCATCAATAAGTTGAAGAATTTTTTTCATGTGGCAGATAACTCCGCGTACAGGTCTTGATAAAGAGCGCCTACCGCACTAAAGTCAAAATGAGAGAGAACGTGTTTCTGAGCAGCCTCGCCAAGAAGTTGGCGTTTTTTAGGGTCATTTCCCATTTCGGCAAGGGCTTGGCTCCACGCAGAAACGTCACCTGGCGGCAATAAAACACCACAACGCCCCTGATCGAGAATGTCAAAATTTCCCCCAACAGTGGTAACGATGCAGGCAAGCCCGGCAGACATTGCCTCTAGCAATGCGTTTGAAATCCCTTCAGATTTTGATGGAAGCACAAATAAATCGGCGGCGTTCAAGTATGGTCTTACATCCGCCTGATTTCCTAAAAACTGCACATGGTTTTCAATACCCAGGCGCTGCGCCTGTTCTTGCAGGGCTTGGCGGTCTGGTCCGCTGCCAATGAGCAACAGGTGAAGACTGGGGTGGTTGGACAATGCGATTTTTAAGGCTTCCAATAAGGTGGGTAAAGATTTTTGCGCAGACAAGCGCCCAATAAATACCAGCACAGTTTTATGGGTTAACCCCAATTTATTTTTAGATTCGTTGCGCGGTTGTGATGGCATAAAACTTTTAACATCAATCCCGTTTGATATGCGCCTAATGCGTGCGGAGTTAATGCCAACAGAAAGCATTTCAGAGTAGATGGAGTCGTCCAGGGCAATAAACATATCTGTCCACTGCCGTAAAACTGCCAGACGAATGCGCCCACGCAATGTGCGGGTTGAGCCTTGCACGTCGCCAAACTCTCCGCTGTTGCCCAATTTTACAATCACCCGCTTTCCCAAAAATTGAGCGGCGATGATTGCGGCAAACGCGGGTCCATAGGCAAGGTGGGCGTGGAGTATTTTGTACTGAGAGCGCAATTTCCAAAGTTCCAGCAGGGTTCCCAAAATAAAAGTGATGGTCTTAATCTTTCCAGCGCCAATGGTGAGTGGCCGAATAATTTCAAGCCCCAGATAGTTTTCGCGGGCGGGCAGCCCTGCGAGGCGGCGCGTAATGACCCAAACGCGCCAGCCGCTGTTTTTTAAATACAGCGCCAAACGTTCCGCCTGGCGCTCTGCGCCACCAGTGGGAATGGGGGGGAATTCGTTAACCAACATGACAACGCTTTTCATTTGTCTTGCCTTTCAAATTGCGTGGCGGCAAAATCAATTTTGGCTAAGTATTCATTTGCCTTGGGCGTTAGTTTTTGATAAAGAGCGAGGATGTTGCGAGACCAGGCAGCGCGTCCATAATCTTTTAAAATACGCTGGTATGCGGCTTGCCCCAGTTCGGCTCGTTTTTGAGGAGAGTCAAGCAGAGAGAGGATAGCGGCGGCAAGTTTTTCTGGCTGATGGGGCGGAACTAAAAGCCCTGTGTCTTGACTCAACAAAAACGGGTTCTCGCCAACGGTAGTGGCAATAACAGGCAGTCCGGCAGACATTGCCTCCAATACAGAAACAGGGGTTCCCTCCCAATGCGATGAATTGACATAAATATCGGCGGCAGCCAATAGGCGGGGAACATCATGGCGCGCGCCCAATAAAAAGACATGGTCTTTCAGGTTAAGGGATTGCAGATGATCAAGGAGATTTTCTTTTAGCGTGCCTCCTCCGGCAATCACAAGGGCTGCGTGAGGTGCAGCAGCGTGAACTATTTTAAAAGAATCAAGAAGGTCAAAAAAACCTTTTGCGCTGGTTAAGCGCCCAACGCTCAAGATCAATGGGCGTTGAGCGTCTGCGGTCAATTCGCGGCGAAGTTCGTTTCTTTCTTCTTCTGGCAGGGCAGGAATTAAATCTACGGCATTTACAATGACATCCACTGGAGTTTTGGCAGACCGACTGCGCGCAAAATCACCCACCGCGCTGCCGTTTGCCATTACACGCCACGCCAGATGCTGAAGGGAAAAGTCTTCCATTTTTTTTCTGAAGGCATATTTGTTTTGAGTATATTTTGTGCTGCGCAGGGATGCAATAACCGGTATGCCCGTTAGCCGCCCGGCAAAGGAGCCAATAATATTGGAGTAAGTTAAGTAGGCGTGAATCAGATCAAATTTTTGCAGGTATAAAAACCCAACCAATCGCAAAAATGAAATAGGGCTAAATAAGTGGGGGAATGAAAAATTAACCACAGGAACGCCCAATGACTTCAATTGATTAACCAGTTCCGAGTCGGAAGATGCGCCAAGATTGACAACGGTTAATTCAATGCCCAATGGCTGAAGAGATTGCGCCAGGAAGATTTGCATCTTTTGGGCGCCACCCATGTCTAAAGTGTCGAGAATTTGAACAATGCGCATGTTATCCTTTTTTTAAAGTTTCTCGAAGAATTTGAACGGCGTCAGAAATTACATCAGGTTGAAAGAACCATAAACTTGCGGCATAGGTCACTCCGCCGATGACGACACCCCCAATCAGTTGAACCCATGCCCCAAAATTTTGAACCGACACCAAAAAGCCAAAAACCGCTCCCGCCATTAATGCGCCAGAAAGTAAGGCAGGAAAAACGGCTTTGCCCATATCTCGAAATGGCAATTCAAGCATTCGCGCGGCGACATACATGTTTAAAAGTGTGCCAGCCAGGGCAACCGAGACATGTACCCAACTGACGGCAACAATGGATTTGGCGACAGCCACAGCCCACCACAACGATGGAAAAAGTAAAATAAGGCGAGACAAGCCTGTCCAGGTATTAATCTGCGGTCGCCCAGATGCCTTGTAAGCGCCGCCAGCATTGTAGGAGAGAGAAAGAAGCATGGAGTAAATGGCAATTCCTTGAATGGCAGGAACTGCTTCGATCCATTTGTCGGTAAAGACAATCTGCGTGAACGGTTTGGCAATCAAAGCCAGCCCCAAGCCCAAAGGCACGGTAATTAAAGAAATGTAGCGGGTTGTTAAGAAAAATCCCTTTGCCATGCCATTAGGAATTCCGCGCATTTTTGAATAAATTGGAAAGATGACAGAACTAAGCGAGCGGGCAAATTGAAGGACAATCAAATCAGGCAGTCGAAATGCAAGGGTATAAACCCCAAGCGCTTCGACACCGAGAAAGCGCCCAACTAATAAATAATCAAGGTTGAGCAGCACAATGCTGATAATATCGGCGCTGACATATTTAAGCCCGTAATCCAATAACTTTTTTATGGTTGTTACTTCCATAATGAACGCGGGGCGCCACGGTAATGAAAACCAATAAACAATGGTTGCAACTGCCTCGCCGCAAATTTGCCCGATGATTAAACTCCAGGCGCCCAAGCCTGCATAGGCAAATGCGATGGAAGATAAACCTTTGGTCATGGCGCGTAAAAATTCGGGCAAAAAGGTGCGGTTGAAAGAAAGTTTTTTGGAAAGTAAAGTTGCGTATGTGCCGCTAATTGAACTGATGGGGTAGGTCAGGCTTAAAATACGGATCACATCTACAGCGCGAGGGTCGCGGAAATAAAGGGCGGCAAGCGGCGCAATCAACCAGGCAATTCCAAAAATTCCAAAACTAATGATTAAGTTAGCCCAAAATGCAGTGGATGAGGTTTTGTCTGATTCGGGGTAGTAAATAAGCGCAGGTCCAATTCCCAAGTTTGACATAACGTCAAGAAAATTAATGGTGGTGATGGCAAAACCCACAACGCCGAAATCATCTTTGGTGAGAAGGCGAGCCAAGACAGCGGTGCTGATAAACAGCAATAACTTTCCGCTAAAAAACACAAGATACCGCACTGCGGTACCATAAATGGCGGTGCGGGCAAAGTTGGCGTTGGGTTGATTTTGAATCATAAGACCTAAAAGTACCCCACTGATTCGTTTTTTTCTTTAGAGCAGGCAATGGCAATTTGAGCCGCGCTTAATGCCATGCCAACCAGTATCCAATACACATTGGAGTATGCGCTGTTCTTTACGGTGGCAGCGATCATATAGCCTACAAAACCAGCAATTAAAGCAACTGACATATTGGAGTAGTCAGGCATGCTTGCGTTAATAAAGTTAAGCCTGGCAGACATTAAACCAACAAAGATTGTGTAAATGAGCATAACAAACGCCAGAGCGCCCACCAAACCCTGCTCAGAAAGCACCTCAAGGTAAAAACTGGCGGGGGAGCGGGGAACGCGGCGTTCATCCAACCCAATTTGACGGGAATAATCCTGGTATTGAATTTCAAAATTTCCCAGCCCCACCCCAAAGATTGGATCATTCAAAAACATGCGCCAAGCCGCGATATTTTCACTAAGCCGCCCGCGAAAAGATTCGTCGTTAAGTTGGTTGTTATTTTTTGAGGGGAGAAGGTCTTCCAGAGTGCTAATATGGGCGGTATAGTCTGCGGGTAGAAATTGCAATAAGGCAAGCCCCATTAACATGGTAACCAAGATGGGCAGCACTTTTGGACGTTTTTGCAAAAATAAAATTCCCAGAGCGGCAACCAAAGTTAATATGCCGCCGCGCGAGTAAGTAAAAATGATGGTTAAACTACATGCAATTGCCGACCATGCGGCAAAAAAACGCAGAAGAGTGCGCTTTTCATGCCAAAGCCGCTCAAGCGCCAGGGAAAAAATTACAACCAACACCTGAGAATACGCATTCGGGTTGTCATACGGTCCAGTTACGCGATTTCGACTATCTTCACCGGCAGATTGAGATTCCCAGCCCCCAAACCCAAAATAAGGATTATCGTATGTATGCGTAATGGATTGGAATGCACTGATTGATCCCATAAAAATACCTGCAATAATCAACGCCCATACAGCCTGACGGAAAGAAGCCGGTTTTTGGATTAATAATATAACAATGAGACCGCCCAGAGCGTCCTTAAAAAAACCAATAAATGCGGCGCTGCTTGCGTCAAAATTGGCGGCATGAAACATTGAAACAAAAAGCGAGAGGACGTAAAGAATTAATACGGGGAAAATACGTCCCCAGTTCAATGGAGATTCTTTGTACAGCACAATTCGGAGCAAAATGACTGCCATTAAAAGCCCGGCTAAAGGCTGCGCGATAGAAGGCGTGCCGTAAAATTCAATTGCCACGTTTGAAACTTGGGCGGTTGTTAAAAAAACAAAAAATAACAAGCCGTAATCAGGCTGTAAAAACACAACCAGTAAAAAAATTACAGCCGGAATAGCCACCAAAATCAATGCGCCAAATTGCCCAATCGCAATCGCGGATACGCCTGAAATGGCAATGGCGGCAAGTCCAAATAAAATGGAAAGGCTGTCAAATTGAGTATTTTTTTTTGGAACAGTTATTTCTGTGACTGGGGAATGATAAGTCTTCATGTTTACTGCCATTTTTATATTTTTAGAAATGTAAAAGCACACCGCACAATAATGCTGCTCATGTATTTAATGAGACAAACGTTTGGTACACAGACTGTAGGCAAGTCATTAATTATTGAGTGGTGTCTTTTTCAATCCAAAATGGGGTATTCATTTCCCACAAAAACACCGGGTTAGAGATGCTGCGGCGGGCTTCATCGAGTGAATTGCTTGCCTGAGAAAATAGTTCCTGAAGAGTTATGTGATTGCTGTATACAACCCCGCCAATGTGCGGGTCAAGATTAATAATCAGATCAAACTGCGGCAATTCAACAGGAGCCGACAATGCTTCATATATTCGATCAAAAGTTCTCGAAGCAGCCTTTCCTGATGTCTCTGGCAGTAGAATGGAAAAGCTAACATTATCTGCGCGGGCAATAATATCGTTCCCCCGCAATTCGTTACGTAAAATATCTGTTACGCGCTGTAGAAGTTGCTGCAAGCCTGAAGGGGGCAAAGATTCAAACAAATCACGCAAGCCATTTACCTCAACCAAGCCCATTGAAAAGTTTTTATCGGGGTCTTCTGCGATCATGCGTTCCACAACGCGATTAAAATAACGACTATTAAAAACGCCGGTCATGCTGTCAATATTCAAGCGTTGACGATACACTTCAAAGGGTATTCGTATTTGCTCACTTAATATTGCAAACAAAGCGCCAATAGCAACGCCAAGCACAAGCGCCAGAAGAGCGTCTCGCAATGGCTGAGGAGATAAGGGAGCCGTCGGTGGAGTGGCAACATCAAGAAAGTTAATGGAAAGAATAAAATTAATACTGTTGGCAAATACAATTGTTTGCTGCCCAATCGCATTCGATAAATCGGCTACCAATATTGGGTCAGAACCTGTAACTGTTAATTCAAGAACGCTCGAACTTGGCAATGCAACAGCCTGAACTGTGTAATTCGCAATTGAATCAGAAGATGTGTTCAAAAAAGAAAGGGAGTCTTCGAGAATTTTGTTACTGTTCATTATTTCTACATAAGTTGAAACAACAGATACCCGATCCAGGGTGTTTAGGCTGTTGATTACTTCAACACTGGTTTTTAGCGAAGGGCTGGGAATGATGATAAATCGAGCAGTTGCGCTATAAAGAGGAACTGTCAAGAAAGACACCACCAAGGAAGAGGCAACCGCAACCAAGGCGGCTAATAGAATAATCCACCATCCCTTTTGTAACATTCGTAAATAAAGTTTAATTTCCATAGTTATTTCCTTTGAAGTCCTCAAGTTTTTGAAATTAAGAAACTGTACTGATAAAAGGGAAAACCTCAAAATATTCCCGAAGAACCTTGCATTTTTGTAAGGATTATACCTTGTTTTAATTCTTGGGAAAGCAGCTGCTTTCGATGGCAACAAGCTTTATACAAAATACAGACAAAAAATGGAAAACAGCAAATGCTAAAGTAAAAAGGTCTCAAATAAGACTTTTTGAAAATCTAAGTTTCCTTCCCCACCTTTTATTTAAAAATCAGCCCAATCGCCTAATGCGCTCCACGCTGTTGAAATACAGCCGCAACGGTGCGGAAAAGAATCACAATGTCAAACCACAAACTTACCCTTTCTATGTAAGCAATATCCAAGCGTAAGCGGTCATCGAATTCAAGTTGAGCACGCCCTACAATTTGCCATAAGCCTGTCAAGCCGGGCATAACATCCAGCCGTTCAGTGTGCCACAATTTGTAAGTCTCTGCTCCAAAAGATGT
Organism: Anaerolinea thermophila; assembly: GCA_020721605.1. Classification (GTDB taxonomy): domain Bacteria; phylum Chloroflexota; class Anaerolineae; order Anaerolineales; family Villigracilaceae; genus Villigracilis. Next base: position 1,947 of record DYML01000002.1, on the reverse strand, counting down.
GGGGCGTGGACCTACCAAACTCATTTCACCTTTTAGCACGTTAATCAATTGAGGTAATTCATCCAAACTTGTTTTTCGCAAAATTTTTCCAACTTTTGTAATGCGCGGGTCGTTGGTAATTTTAAAGTCGGGCCATTGCAATTCGTTCAAATGGGCGTATTTTTCTTTTAGAGATTCGGCATTTGGAACCATTGAGCGAAATTTATACATTCTAAAGCGCTTGCCGCCCTTTCCGGTGCGGAATTGAGTAAATACGGCTGGAGCGCCTGGGGACGTGGCGTTGATCACAACTGTAATAACGCCAAGCACAGGCAACCAAAATGGCGCGCTCAAAAGAACAAGGCTAAGATCCATAATTCGTTTTGCAAATACATAAGAACTACCCAAAAAAATACGTTTTTTGGGATCAAAAGAATTAATCCACTCGTGCTTATCAACAGAAGAAAGTATTGTACTGGTCATTTAAGCGCCTGCTCATCTACCTTGCTAGTTTTACTGAGATTTATTAATTGCTTTGAGCGATCACTTGCAATGTATAAAAGGTCTTCAAAAGTTAAGGCTTCATCGGGAAAAGAGGCAACGCCACAATTGACTTGCAACCCGGTACGTTCTTCAACAATTTTACAAGCGCGCTCGGCTAAAAAGACAGCATTTTCAAGATCGGTCTCAGGGCAAAGAATCACAAAACGCCCAACGTGATCTCGAATGAGCAGGTCTGTCTGGCGAATGACTTCTCCTATGGCTTGTCCAATTCGAGCATTGGAAAGACGGATGAGGACATCTTGCTGTAGGCTTTTCAACATCTCGCGTACCATCTCCTCGTCCTTTGGAAACGCATGTACAACCAATAATGTCAAAGGACGATGATAACGCCTGCTGCGACCAAACTCTGTTTTTATCTGTTCTGAAGCCGCGTCTAATTCAATGGCGCGATGAGGAAACGTCCCTTGCGCCAGAACATCCATCAATGATTCAGAATTTGCAATTCCAACCGCCAATTGATACGAAAGCCAAACCCCCACTTCCAAGATTACAACTTCCAAAACAATTACCTCAATATGCAAAGAGGCGGTTAGGTCGCGTTCTACACTTTGAAAAACGGCAAAGTAAATTGCGCCCCAAAAAAACATTGGCGCAATAACCGAAATCTTATGAAGAGATGGCACAAAAATCATCACCGGCACAAGCAGAATTGAAACAAGATAGAAATATGACGCAAAATTAATAATTGGCGTATCGGAACGATCCAACTGAGCGAGCAACAGCACGACCAGTAAATAAAAAGCGATCCAAAAAAATGATTTCTTGAGGTTTGTCACTTTATTACCCTTATAAAATATATACAAAGATTTCATATCAATTTCATATTAATTTTCATTTTAACATAGGAATGACGCGAAGAAAAAACAATTCTGTTCCCAAATTTGTTAATTAGTCGAGATAAAATTGAAAAAGGGTTGATACATACAAAAATACTGTACTTGGAATATTAATTAATTTTAGCATAAAAATATAATAAATATCAGAATACGCCGAATTAGAAAAAATATGAAGTGTAAATTTCGCGCAGAAAAGCCCGTAAGGATTGTTATGAACCATACATCTACCCTACCGAGGAACATATTCTATGAGACCACAACCTAATCTGTTTAGCTTAAAGCCAGGCATTATTACAATGTATAGTACGTCCTGGTGCCCAGACTGTAAACGAGCCAAAGATTTTTTTACCAAACATCAAATACAATATGAGGACTTGGATGTCGAGGAAAATGAAGAGGGGCTGTTATTTGTAAAAAAACTAAACAACGGCATGAGAATTATTCCCACTATTATTTTCCCCGATGGTGATATTTTGGTGGAGCCATCCAACGCGCAGTTGACGAAAAAACTTAATTTAACCTAAGTTGCTACCTACCAAAGGAAGTTGATGCTGCAAGCGAGCACAAA
>DYML01000068.1 GCA_020721605.1 Anaerolinea thermophila | reverse complement strand
GGCTCAAATCGTCCAGTTTTGCGATGATTGGGTTCAGATTTGGAATTGCTGAAAAAAATACGAGTTACGCAAAACATATTTCGTAATGCGTAACTCGCAACTTATAACTTGTAACTCAAAGCCTCAATCCGCCGCTTGCGCCTCGTGATGGTGTTCCGCTTCAAAGACGGGGAAGTATTTGGCGGCAAGTCCAAACGCCATGATGCCCGCAGAGAAAATACCGATGGAGACGGCGACTTCGGGGAAGGTGGGGAAGTAGTCCACGTTGCCCATGAAGGTCGGGATGTAAGTCAGCGGATCGGGGTGCGTGACGCCAAACCAACTGACGTTGAAGCGGTTGAGAATCAAGCCGAGCAGGGTGATGATTGCGCCTGTCAGCAAGCCGCTGGCGCTGTTGCGATTCTTCTCGATGGAGAACCAGACCATCGGGGTGATGACTCCAATGAAAATCTCAGCCCAAAAGAGGACGCTCATAATTCCGCTGGAGAAGAGGTAGCCGAGGTCGCCCGCAACTGCCAGTTCGCCGAACTTGAGGACGAGGTACACGCCCAGAGAAATCGGCAGGGCTTTCGCCAATTTTGCCAGCAGGTGAGTCTCCAGCCCGCGTTGGAAGTAGCGCGAACTGAGCGAGGACTCAAGGATGATCATGGACAAACCGACCGATATGGCGGAGGTGAAGAACATGACGGGCAGGATGGGAGTCCACCAGAGCGGGTGAAGTTTGGTGGGTTGGATGAGGAGCAGGGAGCCGAGCGAGGACTGGTGCAGGGTCGAAAGCACCACGCCGAAGATGACGAAGGGCATGATGAACTTGTGAATCAGGTGCGCGACCTTTTGCAACTTGGGGAAATTCTCCAAAACGACGGGCGCAAACTCAATTGCCAGCACGGTCAGGTAACTCATCACGCAGATGCCAATTTCGAGCAGAACGCTGGTGTGATTCCAGTGGATCATCATGTACCAGATGCGCAGCGGCTGACCGAGATCAACGAGCAGGGCAACGGCGACCATGATGTAGCCGAGGAAGGCGGTCAGCACCGAGGGGCGCAACAACGGCTCAAATTCTTTAATGCGCAGAATGTAGACCGTGCCCGCCATGAGAAATCCGCCGCTGGAGATGACCACGCCCGTGAACAGGTCGAAGGAAATCCAGAAGCCCCAGGGGTAGGCGTAACTCAGGTCGCTGATGTCGCCGATGCCGAAGGCGTAGCGCCACATCGCGACCACGAAGGCAATGCCCATCAGCGCAATCAGCACGAGGGGCAGGGTTCCGATGCGAAGAAATTTCGGAAGGGTAATGTTCAGTTTCATTTGGATTCCTCCGCCTGTTTCTCTGCGGCTTTCTTCTTATTATCGTAGGCAGCCACGCCGACGGTCACAGCCGTCAGAACCGCGCCCCAGCCCAGGGCGAAGGGGATGGTCATTTCCATCACTTTTTCGCTGACTTCATTGATGGGTTCTTCGGGCAGTTCAGGCAATCCCAATTCGCTGAACGGGACATGCGAGAGAATCAGGTAGGATGTGCCGCCGTTTTCGTGTTCGCCGTAGACGTGGTTGATGTAGCGGTCAGGATGCGCGGCGATGCGGGCGTGGGCTTTGGCGATCAGTTCATCGCGTTCACCGTATTCGAGCGCGTCAGTCGGGCAGGTTTCAACGCAGGCGGGTTCCTGTCCGTTGTAGATGCGCTGCGGGCAGAAGGTGCATTTGTCAATGAACGCGCCTTCCACAATGCCCTTGTCGTAGTCGAAGTGCGGCACGCCAAACGGACAGGCGTTCATGCAATAGCGACAGCCAATGCACAGGTCGGGGTTGTAGATGACGGGACCATCTTCCGCTTTGGAGTACGCGCCGACGGGGCAAGCCGACATGCAGTCGGGGTGTTCGCAGTGCATACAGTGGTAGACCATCGTGCCGCGTTCCAAATTGGGGAATGTGCCTGTGACGCCAAGACCTGCGACCCAAATGCGGGTCTTGTCCATTTCGATATTATTTTCCACACTGCACGCCACCATGCAGGCACGGCAGTCAATACAGCGCGTGGCGTCGAAGAGATAGGCGTGATGTTTAATTTCAGTCATGATTCACCTCTAAGCCTTTTTCACTGTCACGAAAGTTTGACTGAGCGCCTGCCCGCCGCTGATGGGGTCGGTGTAGGTGACGTGCAAAGTCGAATCGCTTGCGCCAATGCCAAAGGCTGTTTTTAGACCTTTGGAAATGTGTCCATAGCCAGGGGTCAGGTACACGCAATCGGGGCGAATGGCTTCGGTGGCGAGCAGCATGATGTGGACAGCCCCGACTGGACTGGTCACTTCGACCCATTCGCCATCGGTCAGTCCCAGTTTCGCAACAGTTTTGGCATTCATCCACAAGCGCGGCTCATCGGAATATTTATGCAGCAGTTGATTGTTTTGCGTGCCGAATTGGGTGTGCTGCGCCACTTTGCCTGTCAGCAGATAGAACTCATCTTCTTTGGGCATGGGCGGTTCTTCCCAAGTGGGCCAGGGCGAGAAGCCCGCGTTTTTCAACGTCTCGGAATAGACTTCAATTTTGCCAGAGGGCGTGTTAAAGGTGATCTCGCCGACCTGCTCTTCCGCTGGCATTTCGGCGTAGCCCTTTTCTTTCACTTCTTCGAGGCTGACACCAAGCGGTTTGAGTTGCTGGCGGATGTAATCTTCCTCATCTTCGTACTGGAAGTAGTCGCCGAGTCCGAGGCGCTCACCCAACTGTTTGTAAATCCACAAGGCAGATTTGGCTTCGCCCTGCGGCTCGATCACGGGCTGGCGGATGAAGACCTTGTCGCCGACGGGCAGCAACGGGTCGTAGCGTTCGAGGTACGAGGCTTCGGGCAGGACGACATCCGAGAACCAGGCGGTATCGTTCATCACAATATCCACTGTGGCGATGAAATCCATCTTGCCGAAGGCTTCGAGAGTCTTGGCGCGGTCAGGCAGGGACATGATCGGATTCTGGCGTGAGATAAACCAGCCGTGCGCCTGATACGGTTCGCCTGAGACGATGGAGTCGCGCAACTCCTGAAACACGCCCAATTTAAGCGGCACAAGCGGATATTTCCAGGGGGTTCCGTCCAAACGCAAGGCGGACAAGCGCGGGTACGGAGGCTGGGGCGGTGCGCCCAAGCCTGCTCCCTCTGCCGCAACCTCGGCAGAGAGACATCCGCCAGGGGTCATCACATTGCCGCTGATGACGTTCAAGGTCGCAATGGCGCGTTCAGTCTGGAAGGAGTTGATAAAGTTGGAGGTGCGCCAGCCGGGGTGCGCCAGCGCGTTGTGTTTGGCGGCGGCATATTCGCGCGCCACCCGTTCAATGGTGGCAGCAGGCACGCCCGTAATTTGTTCCGCCCATTCGGGGGTGTACTTGCTCATCTCTTTGGGCAGGTCATCGCAACCGACAACGTACTCTTTGACAAATTTACAATCGGCGAGTTCATGCTTGGTGATGACTTGAAGCATCGCCAGCAAAAACGCCGAGTCTGTGCCGGGGCGAATGGGAATCCACTCGGTGGCTTTGGAGGCGGTCTTGGTGTAGCGCGGGTCGAGATAAACCAGTTTTGCGCCACGATCCACGGCGTGCGCCAGTTCGGAAGTCTCCGAGGTGGAGATGGCTTCCATCATGTTGCGCCCCACCATCAGGATATATTCAACGTCTTCGTAGTTGCGAGACGGCTCTTCAATGCCGTAGGTCAGCGAGAAGGCGGTAATCATGGCATTGAAACACAGCGAGCGCTGCGTGCCGTAATTGGGCGAGCCGAAGGCATACAACAAATTCTCGAACTGCACCTGGCTTAAATTGTGCGTGGATGAAAAGACCATCGCCTCTGCGCCATATTTTTCTTTGATCTCCATCATTTTGCTGGCGGTCAGGTCGAGCGCCTCTTCCCAGGTTGCCTCGCGGAATTTCCCTTCGCCGCGTTTGCCAACGCGAATGAGCGGAGTCAGCACGCGGTCGGGGTCGTAGGTATTCATCAGCCCCGATTGCCCGCGCGGGCATAAATTTCCGCGTGAGTGCGGGTGTTCGGGATTGCCGTCCAATTTGACGACGCGCCCTTCGACGATCTTCGCCCGCACACCGCAGCGCCAGACGCACATCTCGCACATAGATGAGATGTACCCGCTGCCCGCTTCGTTCAACAGTCCGCTGGCTTTGGCGGCTTTTGCCACAGGCGCAGGCAGCATTTGCCCAAGAGCCAACGCCCCCGCGCCCGCCGCGCCAACTTTTAGAAAATCTCTTCTTGAGATTGTTTTTGTCATAAGTTAACTCCAGTGTTCAGTCGTCAGTTTTCAGTAATCAGTTTTTCGCTCACTGATAACTGCTCACTCGCCTTTCTCTTTCCTCTGCCAGCCTGCGCGGTCAATCAAATAGAACAGCAGGAGCGACATCAACCCAAAGAGCAGGATGGTTAGGAAGGGACTGATATTCCACAGGTCGGGCATGGTGGTATTGCCAAAGTTGGCAAGCGCCGAAATGGCGGGGAAGACCTGGTCGTAGGTCAGACCGTAAATCACCGCGCCGACGAGGAAGCCGAACAAGCCAGGGATGAGGTAATCCAATTTGCCTTCGCCCGCGCCCGCCGCCGCCGTGCCAGGGCAATAGCCGCTGAGCGCCATGCCAAAGCCGAAGATGATTCCGCCGACAAGGTTGCCGACGATGTATGTCGCGGGGACGTTGGGGAAAGTCACCAGCCCCAAGCCGCGCAGGGCGTACAGTCCGCTCATCGAAACCACCAGTGCGGTCATCATAAATTTCAGAACGGTCATGTCGGTAAAGCGGTAGACATTGACGATTTTGTGATATTTGGTCAAGCCTGCCTTGTTGAGCGAAATCCCGAAGAATACGCCGACCACAAGGGCAATGATTAAGTTTGTCATTTCAATCTCCTAGAAGCGGTTGCGGTAAATCAGCATGGCGGTGGGAATGCCGCCGACAAACATGCCAGCGATGAACACAAAAGCCGCGGGAGCCAGCAACATGCCGCCAGAGATGGCGAGTCCGCTGGTACAGCCGCCTGCAATGCCCGCCGCATATTCCAAAATGATTGCGCCCACAAAAGCCAGCGCCCAGCGCTTCCACACGCTTGCGCCAAAAATGCGCTTCCATTGCTCGTCTGAGTTGGCGGCGTCTTTCTTGCCCCATTTCAGGGTTCCGCTGGATGCGGCGCCGATCAAGCCGCCAAAGAACAAGCCAATCACCAACATTACGCCGTAGGTGATGCCAGGCGGCATGATGAAGTTGAAATACATATTGTCGAACAGCGCGGGCGCAACGGCTTGACCAATCAGCCCCGCGATGTTTTCAAACGCGCCCGAAGCGCCCAGCAGGCTGTCGCTTGCCCAAACTGCGGCAATGCCCACGATGCCAAGCAACACGCCCGCCACATACGGTGACCACTCATCCTTGCGGATGTAATTCAAAATGAATTTCATATTTACTCCTCGTCCTTCGAGATGACGGTATCCATTAAGTCCAACGCCTTGTCGGCTTTTTTATGTTCCAAAACATTTTTCAACGCCTTGCGCGTGCCAGCCTTTAGCCCTGCAATCTTCGGCAGCATTTCCACCACATCGGCGGGATATTCCACTTCCACCTTGCGCGTGTCGCCAAATTTCACATTGACCAGTTTCTCGCGTGTGGCGACAAATCCGCCGCCGCCGACCAGCATTAAGCCAATCAGCCCGATCAAAATGGAATTGCCCCAGTTGAAGGGTTTCTTGCCCAAAACGATTTCGTCATACGAAGCGGCATAGTCCACCGCGTTGGGGTCATTCACCACGATGTCGTTGCAGCTATCAGAAGCGGCGGACGGAGCGGATTCCGCGCTGACAGGCGCCGCAGCAACATCCGCGCCCAAAGTGGGTGCCGCGCCCGAACCGATTTCCACGCCGAGAGTGGTTGCGTACACCTGCGCGCGCGCGTCCAAATCCGCAACGTGGCACTGCTGGCACGAAGCCTTCACATCCGAAAGCGGCGCGACCATGCCTTCGTGCGCGGCGGCTTTATCGGTTGCCTGATTGTTGCCCGCGTGACAGATGTAACAAAAATCACCAAAGGCATGAGACTGATGCCAACTGGTTCCATCGGCATTGACGGGCATTTCGCCCTGCACTTCATGGCAGTTCTTGCAGGACGAAGCCTGTGAACCGCATTGGGCGCTGGCGGTTGTCGCTGTCGTCAAAAAAACGCTGGCGGCGATGACGAGCGCCAACCCAGCAAAGAGAAAATAAAAAGCGGTCTTCTTGTATTGCATGGTTTTCTCCTAAAAATTGATTCATATTACACAACCTGGCGCAAGCCTCCGCCCTCCCTATGGAAGAGGGGATGTGACAGGGTGCGCAACATCATTAATGATGCCAGCCTTCATTGCAATGTTATCCCGTAACACGCCGCGCAGAATATCCAGCGCCTCAATCAGGCGGTGGTCAGTTAACTGGTAGGTAATGGTCACGCCTTGCCGGGATGTATCCACCAGACCTAAATTACGCAGCACTTTAAGGTGACGTGAAATTTTAGACTGGGTGGCGACTAACTTGCGGGAAAGTTCTGTTACGCTGTGCGGGCGTTCGTTGAGCGCGTAAATAATAAGGATGCGGGTTGAATCAACAAAGGCGTAGCATAAATTTGCTTCAAGGCGGGAGACTTCGTAAGTTGGTGTTTGGATAAACATGCGACACTCTTTATATGCGAATAATCGTATATATGAATAAGCCTATTTTAGCGAGACGGCGATTAATAGGGTAGTGAAAATTGTCACATGCGTTATGCTTAATGTAATATTAATCAAAGCACAAGTGCGCCTACGCGAAAAAAAAGAAACTATTTTTTACAAATTCGATTAAGTGGCGAATGAATAGATTGGGTGAATTGATTATTAATGAACCCCTGTTTTCGGTTTGTTCCCCGCCAAGCCGCCAATGAAAGAAAGGGGGCTTTTATAAGCAGGGGGTAAAAGCAAATGCGCTAAAAATTTTGTAAAATTTCAGAGCGCTGGCTTTCGCGCTCTGCCAGCACCGTTCGCATGGCTTCGCAAATATCCGTAATTTTCGGATTCACAATTTGGTAGATGATGTCTGTCCCCTGGCGCTGGGTGGAAAGAATACCGACGTTGCGCAAGACAGCCAGATGGCGGGAAATGGTCGCCTGGCTGATGTTCAACTCCTCGGCAATGCTGCTGACCCGTTTTGGCTCGTCGCGGAGCAGGTGAACAATTTGCAAGCGCACCGAATGTCCCATTGCCAGGCAAAGTTCTGCTTGCATGTCAAAAACTGTCACTCGTGATTTCATCCGATCTACTCCTCTCTAATATACAAGGCAGGTCGGATATAGCATTGATCCGACCTGCGCTTGAAGATATATTACTACAAAAAGCAGAGATTAAAAATCAACTCTGGTTTCCGGGCGGCTTATGTTCCGCTTTGGTTTATTTTTATTTTTCAGAATGCCCGTGTTCCGCGCTGTGAAAGGGCAGGAAGCGTGCGGCAAGGCTAAAGCCAATCAGCCAATAGGAGATGACCAGCGAGGCAATCGCCCATTCCTGCCAGGTCGGCGCGTAGGAATTGAGTACAACGGTGGGCGTGTAGGGGTCGTAGGTGATGGATGCAATCAAGCCAGAGAAGTTGTAGTTCCAGCGCACCAGCACGGTACAAATGGCAGGCAAGATTGCCACAGACATCAAAATGCGGAAGTTGCGGATGCGCTTTGCCATAATCAGCATCAGTCCAGGAATGAGCGCAAACAAGACCTGCCCAATCCAGAAAGTGGAAGAGTAGGGCGTGACTGAGTTCAACATTTCTGTTTGCAGCGCAACTTCAATATCAAAACTGTAGTAGTTTGTAACTGCCCAGTCCCAAACACGCATGTAGATGCAGAGTAGGACGATTGCGCCAGCAATGCGCGCTACATCATACAAAACTTCATCTTTGACCAAACCAGGGCGCATAATACGAAATACAACCACACTCAGGAAAAAGAGTAAGGAGGTTCCGCCGCCCATGGCGGAAAAGACGAACTGAACAGGCGCACTCTGGTTGAACCACAAGCCACGCCCAGAAAGCACGGAGTAGGTCGCGCCCAGTGAGGCTTGATGTAATAGTGAAAGCGTCATGCCAAGCAATGCAAAGGCGGGCGCCCAACCATGCAAGCGATGCGCAAGCCAGATCAGGCTGCTGGATAACTTGCGCAAAATTGGAAAGCGGTCCAACCAGGGGTGAGTTGAAAAAATGGGGTGTTCCAATACGATGGGGAGCAACTCTGCCATTAGGACGGTTAGGTAGAGTACGACGCACATTGTAATTTCCCACAGCAGGGAGTGAGGCTGCCAGAAAACAATGGGGTGCCAAAAACGCAGCGGCTGTCCCAAGTCAAAGAGCAGCACCATGCCTGCGGTGGAGTAGCCGAGAAAGCCCAAGACAACCGAGAGTTTACCGACGATCTCCATCCGTTTAATTTTGAACAGATAAACAATTACGCCAAATGTAAAGGCGCTGCCGCCGAGGGCAATGGCAGAAAGATCAATGGAAATCCATAATCCCCAGGGTACTTGATTGGAGAGACCGGTCACCTGCAAGCCGTAAGCAAAGACTTGATAGGCGCCGACCAGCCCAAAAAGGATGCCGACTACCAAGAGTCCCATCCAATAAGGGAATATATCCACCTCACGTTTTCCCAAGCGCATGGTGAGGGGTTGAATAGTGTTTTGCATGGTTATCCTTCCTCTGCGGCTGACTGAGTCTTGGACTTGGGCGGCAGGTAGTAGACTTTGGGTGCGGTACTTAATTCTTCACGCAGGCGTATGGGCGTCTTATTTGCTTCAAGTGACTTGGAAGCGGGGCTTTCTGGGTCGTTTAAGTTGCCGAAAATACGGGCGCCGGTTGGGCAGGCAACTACACAGGCAGGTGTGGCGGCATCATCTACGCCGGGGACTAAACCGCGTTCCAAACCAGGGTCAATGCGGTGTTGGCAGAAGGTGCATTTTTCCATTACACCGCGCGGGCGGGGCGGTACTTCGGGTGTGCCAAAGGCGGGTACACGCGGGCTAAGTTCTGTGTGGTCGCGCCAGTTGAAGACACGCACGTCGTAGGGGCAGGCTATTTCGCAGTAGCGGCAGCCAATACACAGGTCGTAATCCATGGTGGTGATACCATCATCACGGACGTAGGTGGCATTGACCGGGCAAACATGTACGCATGGGGGGTCGTCACACTGCATACAGGGGCGTGAAAGAAAATATTCGTCGCCGTTTTCCAGGGTTTCGGTGGTTACGATGTTGTAGCGCATGTCGTCTGAAAGGTTGTTCACCGCCTGACAGGCATAGGTGCAGTAGTTGCAGCCAATACACAGGTCAATATCAATGACCATGCCCCAGCGATGTTCGCCGCCTTCGCCGTGACTGGCTTTCACATTTTGCAAACCCTGGTTGGCGATTCCCGCCAGGGCAGCCGCTCCAGCCATCGCGCCGGTGATTTTTAGAAAATCCCGCCGCGAAGCTTTATCTTCTGTTGGATTGGGAGTCTGTGACTTTTCGCTCATTTTTCAGCCTCTTCGTCGCTTTCTTCTGGTTGAGGGTCAACCAATCTGCGGGTGGAGAAAAGCCAGTATAAACCGCCGCCAACCGCCACGCCTGCAAAAACAAGGAGCCAAGCCGGCAAGGCAATTCCTACCCCGCCTTCGGTTTCTGCGCTAACGGGTGCGGCTTCTTCTGGGGCTGTTTCAGCAACAGGAGCCTGTCCAACGTCTACGCCAGCCTCTACCATAAGCCCAGAGCTATGAATATCTTCCGCGTGACATTTTAAGCAGGTGTCTGAACCAACCTTGAAGGTGTGTCCTGTGTTTTCATCGGTGTTGATGTGGCATTCTTTACAAGTTAAGCCAGCGGCGGTGTGGGTGGAGTGCCGCGCGTCATCTTTTTGGCTGGTGTGGCAGGTTTCGCAGGCGGTCTGATTATCGCCGACTGTCATAATTTGTTGTGAGTGCGGGTTATGGCAGGAGGTGCAGTCTACGTTGATTTCGCCGTGTGCGCTATGCTTCCAATCTTCGTATTCATTTAGATGGCAGGTGCCGCAGGTTTCAGCAGATTTTTCCATGGTGAAGGAAACCGCTGGATGTTCGCCTTCCGCTTGCAGTTTATGACAGGAAACACAGCCGACACCTTTTTCGCCGTGTAAACTTTGCATCCACAGTTCATGTTCCTGAGAGTGGCATTCCAGACAGGCTTCGGGTGACATTTGCGGGGTGATCAAATTCTCAATGCTATAGGTGGGCGGGAATTTGGTTAGGCGGGTGACATTGGCTTCGTCATAACCCAGTGCAGCAAAGTCAAGGCGGCTGGATTCATCTGTGTGGCAATCTTTGCAGACGAGGGCATCACTGGCGGGGGCAACCATGTGGGTGATGGGCCAGTACATTTGAGATTTTACGAAGCCGTATTCGCCGCTGTACGGCAGCCCGGCGTCTTCCATGCCGGTGGCGATGGCTTTGTTCCAGTCGTAATTGCCCCAGTAGGCGGTTTCATCTTTGCCAAAGAGGTGAGGCATTGCCAAAATGTTATTAACCGTGTCGTACGGCTGAATCGCTTCAAAGCGTTTTACGGGCCAAATTTTGGCGTTCGGGTCGTCTTTGTCGCCCAGGAATTTATTAATGCTCACCATGCCGGTGGGGTCAATCTTTTCGCCCGCCAGGGTATATTGCACCTGCCCGTTGAACCAGACATATTCGGGGATGACATTTGCGCCGTAGGTGAAAGCGCCTTTTTGACCGTCATAAATCACATGACCGGTTTCGTCTTTGCGGACGACTGGTTTTCCATCCACCAGTTCTCCCGCCTGTGACCAATCCCAGGTCATTTTGGTGGGGATGCCGCCACGCGCATATTCGGGGATGTGGCAGGTCTGACATGCAATTTTGTCGGCGTGTTGGTTGAGCGCCGCCAGTGTATGTGGAGTTTGACCGTGGCAAGTTTCGCAGCCTTTCCATTCTTCTGGGTTCATGCTGTAGCGGCTGCCAACGGTTTGGTGATCTTCTGTGGTGTGGCAGGTGGTACAGGTGAAGTTTTGTCCGTCAGCCGACATGTGAACATCCAACTCAAGAGACGGGTTGTTCAGGGATGTGTCTAAGTCTCCGTGTTTTACTTCATCGCCGCCGCCGCCAAAGAAGTGACAGGAACCGCAGGTTTCGCGGGAGGTTATGCCAATATTTTGGGCAACATTCGCCAGGTCGGGGGGAGTCCAAATGGTGCCGCTTCCAGCAGGAAACTCCATCGGTTCAGAAACAGGAAGCCCTGCTCCTGTCGGGAATTTCTTGTATGTGCCGGTTGTGTCGTGACAGACAAGGCAGTCTACATTTTCCTGGGCGGTGAAGTCAAAACTTTCGTTTTTCCAGCCATAGCCCACATGGCAACTGGTGCAACGCGGTTCGTTGGACTCGATGTCAATACAAAAATTGTTGATGAGCGTCTTCTTGCCCAGTGTTTGACCGGTTGTCTCGTTGACGTATTCCCATGTCCAATGCGTAGTGTGCATAATTTGATCTGCGGCATCGGCATGACAGGAGAGGCAGGCTTTGGTCACATCTTGTGGGGTTGCAAACGGACCTTGCAGAGCAGGGAGTTGAGTATGGTCTACCGTCGGGGCAGATGTTGATTCTTCAACGGTGGGGGTGGCTGTAGCGGTTTGCAAAGCGGGCTGCGCTGAGACCGTTTGACCGAGGATAAGCACTGTGAGGAGGAGGGCGAACCCCAAGCCAAATGCTGCTTTATACCAAAAACGAGCGGGACGAGACATATGCAATTCTCCTTATTCGGCAATATTAAATCGTTGTAGCCTATTGTAGTAGTGTGTTAGATGAGAATACAGTGAGAACCGTCACTTATATTGTGATTAATGTAACACATTGAATCAATTTATTATACAAAAACATCATAAATTCAGGTTTTATTTATTGTTTTTCTCTTTTTCACACATCTCTTAAATTTATGTTTCAAGCCGAAAAGTATACGTTTCAAATACTCACATTCAGGCGGGTGCGGTAAAGTTCACCATGCTTTCCCAAATTTCTGTATTCAATTTATCATCCTGAGACTTGGCAAAATCCCAAAATAAATTTTGGGCGCGGGTGAAGGGGTGATGAACATTTCTTGCCATATGAATCTTGCGGCGCAAATCTACTCCGCGCAGTTCAATTTTTTTAATGCGCCCAAATGCCAGCCCGCGTGCGGCAACCATTTCAGAGACAAAGGCAATCCCCACGCCGCGTTCCACTGCCATTTCAATGGCTTCCGAGTTCCCCAGTTCCATTGTCACGTTTAGCATATCTGGCGTGATGCCGTATGGTTTTAACGCCTGCATTACAGTTTCACAGGTGCCTGAAACCTCTTCACGCAAAATTATCTTTTGATCAAGCAAATCGTCTGGCAGGGCTTGTCCGTATGCCGCCCAGGGATGGTTGACCGGCACAATCATGTAAATTCGATCTTCAAAAAGCGGCATACATTCCAAGTCGCGATGATCAAAATGTTTACTGGAAACGCCAAAGGGAATCACCTGGTTTAGTAGACGCTCGTACACCCCTTCGCGCCCCATCACCTTAACGCGTGGGTGAACAGCAGGGTAATTCTTTTGAAACATAGAAAGCAGGGCGGGCATAAAATATTTGCCCGCCGAGGTCGAACAGCCGATCAAGAGGTCGCCGCCAATTTCTTTTTTAATGTCCTGAATGCTATCGTCCAGCAGGCGGGCAGCGCGCAGCACTTCGCGCACCATTGGCAGCAGGGCTTCGCCTGTTTCGCTGAGACTGACAGAGCGCCCATGCCGCTGAAACAACTCCACGTTGTAGGCTTGTTCCATAGATTGAATATTCTGGCTGACAGCCGACTGTGACATATTCAAGCGCCGCGCTGCTTGACTAAAATTCTTTTCTTCTGCGGCGGCAAGAAAAACTCGCATTGTGGATAGTTCAACCATTTTCCTCTCCGTCATAAGAGTTTCTGATACTTGTGTAGGAAAATGATAAGCGATTTTCATAACCTTAACCAGTGATAAATATCATAATTTAGTCTTAAAATTCAAAAAACTGCCCACGAGAATTATCTCGTGGGCAGTGGGTTCAATCTATTATTTTACAACGGGCAATTCAGCGGCAATCCAGCCATTCATGCCGCCGTTCAAATTGCGGATGTTGGTGTAGCCGAGGAATTGAAGGTACATCTGCGCCATGGCGCCACGGTGACCAGAGGCGCAAGTGACCAGCATGGGGGCTGCTTTGTCAGCAGGGAGTTGAGCAAGGTTGGCGGGCAGTTCGATGATGGGAACCATGACTGCACCATCAATGTGACCGTTTTCGTCCCATTCTGCCTGACCGCGTACGTCAAGAATAAAGGGAGCGGCTCCGCCCACTAATTCGGTGTTGAAGTCGGCGGGTTTGACTGCGCCAAAGCCTTCGGGGAGTGCGCTCAGGTAAGCATCGAGCGCTGCTAATTTGGCTGCATCCACTTCGGCGGCGGTTCCGGCAACAGGGGCGGCGGGGGCGCCGGCTTCCACGGCAAATTCAGATTTGATCCAGCCGTTCATGCCGCCGGCAAGGTTTACAACATCGGTGTAGCCCAGCAATCGCAGTGCCATCATACCCAATGCGCCGCGATGACCAGAAGCGCAAGTGACTACAATTTTTTGATCTTGTGCGGGGAGTTTATCTAGGTTTTTGAGCAGGTCGCGGATGGGAATATTAATGGCGCCTGCAATGTAGCCTGTGGTTTCAATTTCAGCGGCTTCGCGTACATCTACAATAACGGGAGCAGCCTCGACCAACATTTCATTGAGTTTGTCTGCTTTGATGCTGTAAAAGCCGGCATCGGCAGGCAGGGCGGCGATATACTCGCCCATGATGGTTGCCCAGTCTAAAACGCCTGCCACTGGCATTCCGGCAGTCTTCCAACCGCCAAGTCCACCGGCAATATTGCGTACATTTTCATACCCCATTAATTGCATTGCCATCATCACAATCGCGCCGCGATGACCAGATGCGCAATAGACGACTACCGGCTGATCTTTGGCGGGCAGTTTATCCAGGCTGGCAAAGAAGTCATTGAAGGGGATGTTGATTGCACCTTCGATGTAGCCATCTTTTTCCCAATCGGCGGTGGTGCGCACATCAATTAAAACGGGGGCGGAGTCTACCAACTCTTCTGCCAGTTTGTCAGATTTTACAGTGAAGTAGCCTTCTGGCAGTCCGGCGAGAAAGCCATTGAGCATTTCAAACAATGCCTGATCTTCAATAATGGCTGCGCTGTTTAAGACAGCAGGCGCTTCGGGCGCAGAGCCGGTCACTACTGCCAAGTTCGCTTTCTTCCAGCCGCCCATGCCGCCGCCGAGGTTGCGGACATTGGTGTAACCCAGGAGTTTGAGCGAAGACATGACCATGGCGCCGCGATGACCAGAAGCGCAATAGACAACAATGGCTTCGTCCAGCGCGGGTAATTTATCCAGGTTGTTTAGCACTTCGCGTACCGGAATATTCACCGCGCCTTCAATGTAGCCATCGGCTTCAATTTCGGCGGCTTCACGCACGTCCAAAAGGAAGGCAGGTTTGTCTACAATTTCTTCGCTAAACTTGGCGGCGCTGACTGTGCCGTAGCCATTGTCGGCGGTAAGCTCGGCAACAAGGTCTGTAAATAAGGCTTGCGCGTCAGGTCCAACTTCCACAACGGGGGCTTCAGTAACGACAGCCGGCGCTTCGGTGGCTTCGGCAACAGGCGCCTCTTCCACCACTGGCGCAGCAGCCGGGGCGCAGGCGCTCAGGATCATACTAAAGACGATCAACAATCCAAATAATACTTGTACTTTTTTAGACATAATTCTTCTCCTTAATAAATTTCTTCTTTCAAGTTACTTTTGTAACTTGTGACAACCAGTGCAATTATTGTTCTTGTAAGCCGCGTGATTTTCGGGGCTGACAGGCGCATTACGAATGCCGGTGGTGTGACAGGCGGTACATGAGTCTGAGACGTGCTCCACGTGGTCGGCTGGCATGACAGGTGCATTGAGCGCCTGTTCCAATGTGACCAGCGGCGGCAGAGATTCTACAATGACAGCGGCGTTGGCTTGCATCTCTTCCTGTCGTACTTTGTCGGCGGTTAAGAAAATTTTTGCGTCTTCACTATGGCACGATTCGCAAGATGCGTTCTGCGGAGTATTCTTTTGAATATTATGCGGGGTGGAATACACCCAGGTTGGCAATGCATCAAAATTAGAAAGCAGGTCTTCGCCGTAAAATTCATAGGCGTTTTCGATCACAGGCACATGGCGCACAGGCACATAAGAGTAGGGGCGGTCTTCGCTTTGAAGCGGATTATGCCCAATCATAAAGGTCTGGTAGGTGGCGTCTGTTTCAAAAAACGGGTTGCCGCTGGCTTCGCTAACCGCCACATGACAACCATCACAACTGGTGTAAGTGACCGAATGGCAAACCTGGCAAGAGAGCGTTTCGCCGTGTACCTGATGCATCGGGTTGGTATCGCCGCCAGGCGCAGCAGTGGGGTGACAATCAATACACTTTGGCGCTTCCATGCCGTCGTAACGATTGGCTTGGGCGGTTTCCATACTGGTGGCTGTGCCGTGCAAATCTGCGCCGCTGTGACATTTAACACAACTCATGCGCGCTTCGCGGAAGTGAACATCACCCGGAATGCCTTCGTTCTTGCCGAGGAATTCATTTCCCACGCGGCTGCCGTGACAGGCGGTGCAAGAACGGGTCATCGGCGGGGTCTTTTCAAAAACATGCCCGGTAAACAAACCGCCGCCTACATTTTTGGGCTGGCTCACATGGCACTCGCCGCAGGTTGTGTGGCAGGTGGCACAATGATTGCCGAACATCTCTTCCAGCGCGGGGTGATTTTCGGGTACTTCGCCGCTGCGCGTATCAAGAGCAGTCCAATATCCTTGTTGGGTGGCGTGAAGCGAGTATGGATAAGTGGCGGTCTGATCTGCGTGACATTCGCCGCAGTATTTTTCCGGCTCAGAACTGGGGCTGGCGACCAACCCTTCATGTGCGGCTTCTTTATCGGTTGCAGAGGAAACGCCGCCATGACATTCTGCGCAGGCAATCTTCCCATGCGTGGTGGGCAGGAAGGTTCCTGCATCTACCAAGGCTTTCTCCCATGGCTCCAACGGAGCCACATCGCCACCTCAGCCAACACCTTTAGATTCAGCATCTGCCTCTACAACTGGCGCCGCAGTATCAATCAAACGCTGCTTGTCTGTGTGACAACTTAAGCACTCATTGCTGACAGATGCCGCAGAGGCTTCCGTTGCAGTTTCATCGGGAGCAACGGCTGTGGCTGTGGGCAATTTAGAGGTACACGCGCTAAGCGCAACCAGGGCAACGATCAGTAAAACAGCATTTTTTAGTTTGTTCAAGGTAAGCCTCACGTTTTGTGTTTTATTTCACAAATTATATTCCTTTTCCTTATACAAACAAGTGATTTATATAACTTACACTTATCAGATTTACTTATGATGAAGTATTACCTTTGCTGTAAAAGACGTTCTTGCAATGCCCCGTAAATAAGATGCGCCCACTTCCCT
>DYML01000067.1:15001-16643 GCA_020721605.1 Anaerolinea thermophila | reverse complement strand
CGGGTTCGATCCTGTTCATTGACGAAGTTCACATGCTGGTCGGCGCTGGCGCGGCAGGCTCTTCTGTGGACGCGGCAAATATCCTCAAGCCCGCTCTATCACGCGGCGAGTTGCAAGTCATCGGCGCGACCACGCTGGATGAATATCGCAAGCACATCGAATCAGATGCCGCGCTCGAACGCCGCTTCCAACCCGTTCAGGTGGATGAACCCTCCGAAGAAGAGACCATTCAAATCCTGAAGGGCATTCGCGGCGCGTACGAAGAACATCATCATTTGGTAATCTCGGATGAAGCGCTCGAAGCCGCCACACATTTATCCTCGCGCTACGTCACCGAAAGATTTTTACCCGACAAAGCCATTGACCTGATAGACGAATCGTCCTCGCGTGTGCGCATGTACAAGAGTCCCGCCGCCAAACACGCCAAGGACTTGTTTAGCCAGTTGCGCGCCGCACGTCAAAACCGCACCCTCGCGCAAGAGGAAGGCAACTCGGAAGACATCAAGGAATGGGAAGAACGCGAAGGCGATTTAAGCCAGCAGATTGAACGTCTGCGCATCGGCTGGGATCGCGCCAACAGCCCCGTTGTGACCGCCGAAGATATTGCCGAAGTCGTCTCGATGTGGACGGGCGTGCCGCTCATGCAATTGGCAGAAGCCGAATCACAGCGCCTGCTCAAAATGGAAGATGAACTTCGCCGCGACATCATTGGTCAGGAAGATGCGATTGTTGCCATTTCCCGCGCCGTGCGCCGCGCGCGCGCTGGCTTGAAAGACCCAAAGCGCCCGATTGGTTCGTTCATGTTCCTCGGACCCACAGGCGTTGGCAAGACCCAATTGACAAAGACCCTCGCCAAGTTCATGTTTGGCAGTGAAGAAGCCGCCATTCAACTGGATATGTCCGAGTTTATGGAACGTCACACCGCCGCCCGTTTGGTGGGCGCGCCTCCTGGATACGTTGGCTACGAGGATGCGGGGCAACTGACCGAAGCCCTGCGCCGCCGCCCATACTCGATCATCGTTTTTGATGAAATCGAAAAGGCGCATCCCGAAGTTCACAACATGCTGCTGCAAATTATGGAAGAAGGTCACCTGAGCGATGCGAAGGGACGCAAAGTGGATTTTCGCAATGCGATCATCGTGATGACCTCGAACATCGGCGCGGATATGATCAAAAATCAAACCTCGTTTGGCTTTGCCATGAAGCGCGATGAAGCCACTGAAGAAAAGTTATCGTACGACGACATGCGTAAGAATTTGAACGAATCACTCAAACGCGCCTTCCGCCCAGAGTTCATCAACCGCATGGATTCAGTGGTCATCTTCCGCGCGCTCAACAAAGAGGACATTCAGAAAATCGTCTCGCTCGAACTGGACAAGGTCTCTGAGCGGTTGAAGGATCACGAACTGACGCTGACCGCCTCTGAAGAAGCGTTGTCCCTGCTGGCGACAGAAGGCTACGACTCGGAGTTTGGAGCGCGCCCGCTGCGCCGTGTGATTCAACAAAAAGTGGAAGACCCGCTCTCTGACCGCGTGCTGGCTGGTGAATTTATCAACGGCGATGCGATCAAAGTGGACATTAATGAAGACGGCGAGTTGGTTCTCAATAAGTCTGAGGAAAAACTTCCCGAACCGAGTTTGTA
>DYML01000067.1:13748-14901 GCA_020721605.1 Anaerolinea thermophila | reverse complement strand
CAGCGCGGAAACCGCGACCTGGCAAAAAAATATCTGACGGATTTTCTCGCGCAATACCCCAACGAAGAATCCGCGTGGATGTTGATGGCGCGCATTGTGGAAGAGCCTGAACGCAAAATTGAAAGTTATCAGCGCGCGCTCAAAATTAACCCGAATAATTCAGAAGCCAAAATCTGGCTTGCCCGCATTAAATTCCCCGCAAAAAACTTACCCCAACACAACACCGTCCACAAAAATTTTCCTCAAGCGCCCAGCCCGTTCAAAAAACTTCTGCACGGGGCAAGTATTTTTGCGGCGCTGGCAATTTTATTGGGCAGCGCCGCGTTTGCGGCGGCGCGGAGCAACCCCGAATCGGAGGTTGGGAAATTATTAATCAGCGCCAGCCCAACGCCCTATGAGCAAATTCCCATCACGGGCAACGTAGCAGAAAAAACCCGCGCAGAAATGAGCGCAAATTACCCGCAGCAAGCGCCCCTGGTAGATGCCCTGCTCGGCTTTGCCATAAACAGCGCCGAAGACGGTTTGGAGGGCGCACCGGAACGCCCCGGCACAAAAATTGCGCCATCAGACGTAAGCGGCGCAGAGACCAAAGCCGCGCTACAAAAAGCCCTGCCGCAGCCTGGCTCGCTCTCTTCCACCACACTCAGCGAAATGCAAGCGACCTCCTGGCTGGCGATGGAGATGAAGAACAACCCCGACCTGCCGTTGAGCGATGTGCAGGTTTATTTGCGAGATGGAAAAATACAAATTTGGAGCATGGTGAGCGGCAGCCAAAATTCAACTGCCGCGCTGATTGTGGGCAATTTGGAAATTGACGCCAACAAGAACCCAAAAATTGAGATTGAAAGCATCCAAATTGGAACGCAAAATATTCCAGACATGCTGGTCTCTCAAACAGAAACCTGGCTCAATCAAATGTTGACTGAGCAAATTAACCAGCATGTGCCTGGGTTGGAAATTATGAACATCAATATCAACAGCGGGCTGATTACCATCTCAGGCATGAGATAAAAAACTAACCCCACAGGAGAACGCCATTGACTGATCTACGCATCAACAAGTTTGCAAAAGTGCTGGTCGAACATTCGGCACGAGTGGTCTCCGGCGACCGCATTCTGCTCGAAGGTACAACTGCCGCCGAACCCTTATTGCG
>DYML01000067.1:1883-13648 GCA_020721605.1 Anaerolinea thermophila | reverse complement strand
GCTCAAGACGCAAACATGAGCCTGGAAGAATACGAAAACTTTGTATTCGGCGCAATCCACACCCACGAAGAAGACCCAATTGCCTTTTGGAAATCGGTGGAAAGCAAACAGCAATCTGCGGTAGATTACATGAAGGGCAAAAGCCAGGTCGTTTTGCGCGGACCCAATGTAGACCTGACGCTCTCAGTCAAAGAGCGCACATTTATCAATTCGTTTGGCACATTCAACATGCCCGATGGAGAAATTTACACAGGTCCAGTGGAAGATTCGGTGAATGGCTGGGTCAAGTTTACCTACCCCGCCAACTATGGCGGCACCCGCGTGGAAGGCGCTGAGTTGACCTTCTCCAACGGGCGAGTCATTAACGCCCATGCCAGCCAAAACGAAGAGTTCCTGCTGAAGACTCTGGAGATAGACGCGGGCGCACGCTACCTGGGCGAATTTGCCATTGGCACCAATTTTGACATTCAACAATTTACGGGAAATATTCTATTTGATGAAAAAATCGGCGGCTCCTTCCACATGGCGCTTGGAGCAGGCTACCCGGAAACAGGCTCCAAAAACAAGAGCGCCATCCACTGGGATATGATCTGCGACCTGCGGACAGATTCGGAAATTTTGGTGGACGGCGAATTGTTCTACAAAAATGGGCAATTCGTGTTCGAGAAATAAAATTGAAGGTTGAGGTTGCAAGCCTCAACCTTTTTTTCTTGCAATCCACCCCCGCCCCCCCTATAATAATCCCAATGAAAAAACAACCTTTTAGACCTAAATTACAAAACATCCTGCGTTGGTTCGTGCCCATTGCGGCAACCCTTGCCTTTGCGGCGTGGATGTATATTTCGCCCGAAGGCGCACTTGGCAAGTTGGACGCCATTGGCTATGCGGTCTGCCACCGCATTGATGCGCGTTCCTTTCAAATTGACGAGCGCCAACTTCCGCTGTGCGCGCGCTGTACGGGCGAATTTTATGCAGCGGGCGCAGGACTTATTTTTCAGGTTTTCGTGAGCGGCAAAAAAAGCAGGATGCCCTCGCGCGGAATCCTCGCCGCCTTCGTCCTCTTCTTTCTCGCCTTCGGCTTGGACGGCGGAAACTCCTACCTTTACCTGCTCAAACAAACATCACGCGGCGCACTGGATCATATTCCCAATTTGTATATTCCAAACAACATGCTGCGGCTCTTTACCGGCAGCGGCATGGGAATCGTCCTCGCGGCAATGCTCTATCCTGTTGTGAACCAGACCTTGTGGCGCACACTGGATGACCGCCCCACGTTGGAGTGGAAGTCGCTCGGCATTCTTATCAGCCTGGTTATTGGAATCAACCTGCTCATCCTGACCGACAGCCCAATGGCGCTGTACCCCATCGCCTACCTCAGCGCGCTTGGAACTTTATCGCTGCTGGTGATTGTTTTTTCCATGCTATGGATTATGCTAATGCGGCAGGAAAACACCTTTGAACATCCGCGCGAACTCTGGCTTGCGGCGCTATCGGGATTCACTTTGGCAATGTTGATGCTGCTCAGCATAGACCTCTTCCGCCTGCAACTCACAGGCACATGGGGTGGGTTTCCTGGGATGGGATAAAACTTTGACATGATTTCTGCGTAAGTTTGTATGGAGTTCGGAAGTAAAACTTCCAAAAAAGGAGAGAAAAAATGGAAATGCTGCTTGGCGTATTTTCTGCTTTTGGGCTTTCAGCCAGCGCGGGATTGAACGCCTACATTCCGCTGTTGGTGGTAGGCGTGATCGGACACTACTTTCCCCAAACGCTCAACCTGAGCCAACCCTGGGACTTGATCGCCAACCCCTGGATCTTGCTCCTGCTTGGGGTGTTAGTCATCATCGAGATGGTTGCGGATAAAATCCCGGCGGTCAATCACATCAACGACTTAATTCAAACCGTCGTGCGCCCCGCGGCAGGAGCGATTGCCTTCGCCGCCAGCGCAAAGGTCATCACCGACATCAACCCCGTGCTGGCGCTGGCGTGCGGCTTACTCATGGCGGGCGGCGTGCATGTAGTTAAGGCGGCGGCGCTGCGTCCCGCAGTCACAGCCACCACAGGCGGCGCGGGCAATGTCCCTGTCTCCATTGCGGAGGATATTCTCGCCTTCTTTGCATCCGTGTTTGCGGTTCTGCTGCCCATCGTGATGGGAACCATTCTGGTCGTTTTGCTCGCGCTCATATTTTGGTGGCTCTGGCGGCGCACAGACAAGGCGCGGACTGCCTGATATAATCTGCCGCGTCTGTCATTCATCAATCAACGTTTTTTTATTCACTTTATTACAAAGGAGAAAAAATTATGAACGAAACGCCCCTTAGCCCCGAAGCCCCCAAGAAAAACAATACAGTCCTCATTGTTGGTATCGTTGTTGCAGTCTTGCTATGTTGCTGCTGCGTTGCCGTGGGCGGCAGTGTATGGCTGTGGAACAACGGCGACGCCCTGCTTGGCAGCGCATCGAACCTTATTGCCAACATCGCCTAATATAAAACAAAAAGTCCTCCGACTCAACTCGGAGGACTTTTTGTTTTAATGACTTCCTGCAATTCCTTCAAACTGTCGCACACTTTTTGCAGCAACTCTTCATCCAAACTTAACGCTTCCAATTCGTCTTCATCCAGAACCGTTTGGCTGCCGTCTGCCGAAACCCACAAATCGAGGGCAAGGTCAATGTACGAGACAAAATCTTCTGCAATGACGGCGGGCTTGCCGATGTTGCAGTACCAGCCTTTGAACTTGCCATCGTCGCGGTCGTAAATCTCGAAGATGTTGTACCAACGGTCAGCGTAGAACGTCTCCACAAAGCGGTCGTTGCGTTTGAGCGTGATGTCCATGAAAGGCATGTCATCGCGGTTGAACAATGCTTCCAGCGTGATTTCATTTTCAGCGCGGCGCAAGACTTCGCCTTCATATTGCCAGACGACTTCTTCGGCGGGATTCTTTTTCAAGACTTTTATGCGAGACATTTCACCTCAACTTTTACTTTGATAATTTGACCGAGAGCGGGGGCTTTGTCCATTTGGAAAACCAAACCCGCCCCCCGCGCCTCGAACTGATTCCGCTTAAAGAGGATTTCCTCCACTTTGAATTTTATCTCCTGTCCCTCACCCGATTGCTTGACCAGCAGCGAGACTTTATCTCCCGCAGCGTGTTTATGACTGCAATTCACAGGGAACTCGCCAAACGCAGTGACCACATTCTGCATTCCGCATTCTTCATTCTGCATTTTTCCTTCTATTACATTTCCCGCGTCCAAAAACTTCGCCGCCCACGCCGAGCCAGGATTTGACCAAACTTCGGCGGGCGTTCCCACGCGGACAATTTCGCCGTCGCGCAACAACAAAATGCGGTCGGCAATGGCGAAGGCTTCGTCCTGATCGTGGGTGACGTAAATGACGGGAATTTTTGTCTCATGCAAAATAGCGCGGATTTCCTGCAAGAGGCTTTCCTTCAAGGTTCTGTCCAACGCGCCAAGCGGCTCATCGAACATCAACAGACGCGGACGGGGGGCAAGGGCGCGGGCAAGAGCAACCCGCTGCTGTTCGCCGCCTGAAAGGTCGGTCACTTTGCGGGTTTCAAACCCCGTCAAATTGACCTTCTCCAAAAGAGCGGCTACGCGCAGAGAAATCTCGGCGGTAGGGAGGTTTCTCATCTTTAGCCCAAACGCCACGTTATCAAAAATGTTCAGGTGTGGAAAAAGCCCGTAGTCTTGAAACACCAGCCCAAAGTCGCGGAGATGAGTCGGGGTTTGCGCCAAATCCGCGCCGTTGAACAGAATCCGCCCGCGTTCAGGATTCTCCAGCCCAGCAATCATCCGCAAGAGGGTGGACTTGCCGCTGCCAGACGCGCCCAGCAGGCAGACGGTTTCGCCCTGTGAAACGGAAAATGAAATGCCGCGCAGGAGCGGTTGGTTGTCATAGGTTTTGAAAATATCGCGTAGTTCGAGCATGAGAGTCCTTTGGTAGCGGATGGCTGGCGCGAAGCGGATAAACGGATGGATGAGTGGTGAAATCTTTTAGATGATGTCTGAAAGGCGGGTGCGTTCAATGAATAAAATTGAAACGAGTGTGAGCAGCATGAGCAGGGTCGCCATTGCCATCGCCTGCCCAAAGTTGAGTCCACCAGGCTGGGAGAGAAAGCGTTGAATGGCGATGGGAATGGTCGGGTATTCGGGGCGGGTCAGCAGCAGGGTCGCGCCGAACTCGCCGAGCGAAACGGTGAAGGCGAAGGTGGCGGCGCTGAACGTGGCGCGGGACAGGATGGGAAAGTCCACCGTCTGCCAAACGCGGAAGGGAGACGCGCCCAACATGGCGGCGGCTTGTCGCAGCCTTTCGGGGATGGAGGCAAGCGCGGGTTGCAGGGCGCGAATGACAAACGGCAAGGCGATGAGCGTGTGGGCGATGGGAACGAAAAATGGCGAGGCGAGCGCGCGCCCAAACGAGAGGATGAATCCCAGCCCCAGCATGACCGCCGATGCGCCCAGCGGAAGCATGATGAGCGGGTCGAGAAATTTTTCGAGGCGGGTGGGTTTGGCGAGGGCATACGCGGCGGGATAACCCAACGCAAGCGAAAGGAAAACCGTCAGCCCGGCATAGCCCAGTGAATTTTTGGCGGCTTGAATCGGCGGGACGTAGAACAATGATCCGCGTTGATTGATAAAAAGTTCTTTGTAGTAGTCGGTGGTGAATCCGTACTGAACTTCGCCGCGCTGACCGCGATCTGCTTCGAGGCGGGTGAGGGAGCGGAGGGGGAGGGAAAGTAAAGGCAGTAAAAAGAAAGTAAACAGTAAACAGTAAACAGTAAAAACGAAGGCGCTTTCGCGGAGGGATTTGGGCGGACGGGCGGCGGAGAAACGCGGGGCGGTTTGGGTTGCGACCTGATTAATAGCGCGGGTGTAGAGAATGGAAAAAATCAGCGTGAACAAAAGTTGAATGACCGAGAGCATGGCGGCAAGCGGCAGGTTGGGAAGTTTGAGGGCGCGGATGTAGATTTCCACTTCAAGGGTGGAGAAGTTGGAGCCGCCGAGCAAAAGAATCACGCCGAAACTGGTGAAGTCAAACATGAAGACCAGCAGGGCAGCGGCAAGCAGGGACGGGCGCAAGAGCGGCAGGGTGATATTTTTCCAGACGCGGAAGGAATCCGCGCCGAGGGAACGGGCGGCGGCTTCGAGTTTTGGGTCAAGCCGCGAGAGGGTGTTGCCAACGATGCGGATGACGATGGTGGTGTTGTAAAAAACATGCGCCGCAAGAATCAAAACAAAAGGGGAGGGGGAAACGTTAAACGTTAAACGTTCAACGTTGAGCCAGCCGTGATTGCCAAATAGTGCGTTGAAACTGGATGCAACCACAACTGTCGGCAGCATGAAGGGTACAGCGGTCAGGGCGCGGAGCAGAGACTTGCCGCGAAAGTCAAAGCGCGAGAAAAGAACGGCGGAGGGGATGCCGAGGGCGAAGGTAAGGAGGGTGGAGAGGGCGGCTTGATAAAAAGTAAAAAGTAACGAGTGAAAAGTAATAAGAAGGTTGTTGGGATTCGTGAAAGTAGCAGGGGAGAATGTGAGGTTGAGAATCCTTGTAAGCGGATAAAAGAAAAAGTAAATCAGAAAGAGCAGAGTCGGCAGCCACAGGAAAATACGAAGATTGGCAGACAGGCAGGCACGAAGCCCTATTTTTTTAGTTGGGGAATTAATAGTGTTTTGCAATTCGATACCTGCCTGTCAACTCGTTACTTCTCACTTTTTACTTCATCGCCGCTGTCCACGCTTCGAGCCACGCATCTCGGTTGGCGGCGATTTCGTCCGCAGAGATTTTTGCGGGACTTTGAGCGGCTTCTGCGTATTGAATAAATACCTCTGGCAATTGAGCATTCTTATTCACGGGATAGACAAACATATTGAGCGGCATGTCTTCCTGAAATTTCTGACTCAGCATGAAGTCTACGAATTTTTGGGCGAGCGGTTTATTTTGTCCATTCTTCAACAATCCCACAAATTCAATCTGGCGGAAGCACATCCCGTCCGAGACGATGGAAGCGGTTGGGGATTCGGTCAACGGCTCGGCGGCGAAGAACACTTCGGCGGCGGGGCTGGAGGCATACGAGACGACCATCAGCTGCGCGCCCTTGCCAGAGGAAGCGGAGAAGTTGGTGTAGTACGCCGTCTCCCAGCCGTCCACCACCACAACGCCGTTGGCTTTCAGGCTTTGCCAATAGGTCAGGTAATCATCGCCAAAGTGGGCGCGGGTTGCAAGCAGAAAGGCAAGCCCAGGGGATGAGGTGGCGGGATTTTCCACAACCAGCAAATCTTTGTATTCGGGCTTCGCCAAATCTTCAAAGGATTGCGGCACAGGCAGATTCTTTTCGGCGAAATAGTTTTTATCGTAATTAATGCAAACATCGCCATAATCCACAGGCAGGGCGCGGTTGGAAGAATCCAGTTTGAAGTCGTCGGGGATGTCTGCCAGCGCGGGCGACTCGTAGGCTTCAAAAATATCCGCGTCGAGAGCGCGGGAGAGGAAAGTATTATCCACGCCGAAGAGGACATCCGCCAGCGGCGCGTCTTTGGTGAGCATGGCTTGATTCAGCACAGAGCCTGCGTCACCGCTTTGGAGGAAGGAAACTTTCACATTGTTTTCGGATTCAAAGGCAGCGATGGTGTCTTTTCCAATGGCAAAAGAATCATGCGTGATGACGGTCAGCGTTTGCGGTTCGGCGGGTTTGGGGGCGCAAGCGGAAAGAAGAAAAGTGAGAAGTAAAAAGTAAAAGGGGATGTGTTTCATTTGGAACTCCAATATGGTAATTAGTGATTGGTTCGGCGATGGACAAGGAGAAGCAAGCCAGATTTGATTTGAACGGTTGCGGTTTTATTTGTCATTTCGTTGCTGATGCCGCGCGTTTTGTTTGGATATAAAGTTTCGTTTTGCAAAACCCATTTGAGGTTTTCGGTGACAATGCCCGTCACTTCTCCCTGCCAGGGGAGAAGCGAAACGATGTCACCGACTGCGCCGTTGATTTCGCATTTATCGTGGCAGAAAAATACTTCTTCAACTCCATCGTCAAGAACAACGTTGAACGTTAAACGTTTAACGTTGCTGATGAGCGCGATGTTGCCGAGGGTTTGGTCGAGCCGTCCGCCCAATGCGGCAAGGATGACGACCTGTTCGGGATTCAAAGTCAGCGCGTGTTGAATGGCGAGTTCGAGGTCGGTTTCGTTTTTGTCGGCGGGGAATTGGATGATTTCCGCGTTTAACGTTAAACGCTCAATGTTAAACGAATCCATATCGCCGATGATGACGTTGGGCGGAAATCCCAGCGCGAGGGCGTGGCGCGTGCCGCCGTCAGCGGCGATGACTTCATCATCGCCGCGAATCAGGGCGCGGGCTTTTTCGGGGTTCGGCAGGTCGCCGTTGGCAAAGATGATGATGCGTTTGGGAAACAAAAAATCCTCCGAAGGCGGAGGATGGCTTTTTATTGAATCAAGAGTCCCTCCGCTGGTACTAACCAGATCAGGTAATGCGGGTCGAGCAGTACGCTCCTCTCAGCCTGTCAAGCAGGCTCCCCGTTCAGTTGTGAAATGAGTATATGACCGTGACGGGCGGCTGTCAAGTCAAAATCAAAATCAGCGGCTAGCCAAACGAAATTCCCAGGTCTTTGGCGGTCAGAACAATGTCTGAATCCATCGGCACCATTTTCATTTTTCCCATGGCTTCTTCAATGGGTACATATTTTACATGCGGCGGATCAAGAGCCACCATAGCGCCGCTCTGTCCCTCTTCCAAACCGCGAATGGCGGCTGCGCCAAAACGCAGGGCAGTCAGGCGGTCAAAGGATGTGGGAGAGCCGCCGCGCAACAGATGACCCAAAACCACCACGCGGGTTTCCTTGCCAGAAATTTCGTGAATTTCTGCCGCCACTTTTTCGCCAACGCCGCCCAACCGTTCCGCGCGACCGGCTTCATGTTCCACCACCGACACGCCGCCGCCAACGGGCGTGGCGCCTTCCGCCACCACCACAATGGTAAATTTGTTGCCGCGCGAATCGCGTTCTTTAATCTTCTCAATAACTTTATGAATATCGTATGGCTTTTCGGGAATGAGGATGACATCTGCCGAGCCAGCCACGCCAGAGTGCAGGGCAATCCAGCCGGCGTAGCGCCCCATCACTTCTACAACCATCACGCGCCCGTGTGATGCGGCAGTGGAGTGCAGGCGATCCAACGATTCGGTGGCAAAGGCAACGGCAGTATCAAAGCCGAAGGTAACGTCTGTCTTATCCAGGTCGTTATCAATTGTCTTTGGCACCGAGATCAGGCGCAAGCCTTTTTTCGCCAGCACATTTGCAATCTCCAAAGAGCCGTCACCGCCGACAGTGATTAATGCATCAATGCGATGCAGGCGAAAACCGCGAACAATCTCATCCGTGCGATCTACTTCTTCCTTGCTTCCATCGGGGTGAATGACCGGGTAGCGGAGCGGGTTGTTGCGGTTGCTGGTGCCAAGAATAGTTCCGCCGAGGTGGGTAATGCCGCTGACTCTATCGCGGGTGAGCGGCACAAAACCGCCATTTGGATATTCTTCTGGTGAGAGTATTCCGTGAAACCCGTCGAGAACGCCGTACACTTCCCAGCCGCGTTTAATGGCAGAAAGCGCCGCAGCGCGGATCACCGCATTAAGACCGGGCGCGTCACCGCCGCCGGTGCTGATTGCAATTTTTTTTATTTGTGTGTTTTGATAAGCAGCCATAAAAGTTCTCCATGTATTTTTTCACTTTACGGGCTGCATTATAGCCCTGAATTTGCATGGAACGGTTAATAATTGATGTTGCGCAAAAACTCGTTTTCAGGCTTCCTGCGCGCGGGCAAAAAATTCTGCCCGTCATCTTGTCTAGTCTGCCTGAAAAAAAATTCTCCAACCTCCAAAAATGCGGTATCATTCGCCGCTATGGAATTTAAATCAACCCCCTCTCAAAAATTTGACCTGCCAAAGCGCATTGCGCGCCTCGGCGAATTAGCCTTCAACCTGTGGTGGACATGGCAACCCGAAGCAGGACGCATCTTTGGCAAACTGGACTATGACCTGTGGGAGCGCCTTGGTCACAACCCAATCCGCCTGCTGCACGAAGTCAGCCGCGAGCGACTGGAGCAAACAGCAAAGGACGAAGACTATCTGGCATTGTACGATGCGCTTTTTGAAAAGTTCGATGCCTATTTCACCAAAGAATCCTGGACGCAAACAGCGCACCCGGAATTTGACAACAAGCCTGTCGCCTACTTCTCGATGGAATTCGGCTTGCACGAAACATTGCCCATCTATTCAGGCGGATTAGGCGTGTTGGCGGGCGACCACCTGAAAGAATCCTCCGACCTCGGCTTGCCGCTTGTGGCGGTTGGCTTTATGTACGCCGAGGGATATTTCTCGCAGCGCATCAGCGAAGACGGCTGGCAGGAAGCAATCAATAAACCGCTGACCTTTGAACATCTGCCTGTATCGCTGGTTACCAAAAACAAAAAGCCTGTCACCATTCAAATTGAATTCCCCGACCGCAATGTCACCGCCCAAATTTGGGAAGTGCGCGTGGGGCGCGTTCCGCTTTACCTGCTCGACTCAAACGTCGAAGGCAACAGCAACTTTGACCGCCAACTCACAGCCCGCCTGTACTGGTCTGACCTTGACCGCCGCGTAATGCAGGAAGTTCTACTCGGCGTGGGCGGCGTGCGCGCCCTGCGCGCCCTGGGATTCAAACCCGCTGTCTGGCACATGAACGAAGGTCACGCCTCCTTCCTCACCCTGGAGCGGGCGCGGGAACTGGTGGCAAAAGGCGCCACCTTTGCCGAAGCCGCAAAACAAACTCTGGGACAAAATGTATTCACCACGCATACGCCCGTGCCTGCTGGCAACGATGAATTTCCGCTCTGGCTGATAGACAAGTACCTGGCAAAACTCTGGGTACAACTAGGGCTAACCCGCGAAGAATTTATAAACCTTGCCCTTCATAAAATGCCGCACGCCGAAACTTTCTCCATGCCCATTCTTGCCCTCAAACTTTCCAGCGGCAGCAACGGCGTATCGGAACTGCACGGGCAAGTCTCGCGCGAAATGTGGAATTTCCTCTGGCCCGACAAAAAAGAAAACGATGTGCCAATTCAACACATCACCAACGGAGTCCACACCTCCAATTGGATGGCGCACCGCTTAAAAGATTTACTGGCAAAATATTTGGGCGAGAACTGGTACGACAACCTGGACGATGCCGAGATTTGGTCAAAAATGGACTCCATCCCCGACGCCGAATTGTGGAGCGTGCGCCAGCACCTCAAGCGCAAACTCACTTTCTACATGCGCGAGCGCGTCCGTGACCGCTGGACGGGCGGCGGATTCCACCCCGTGCAGGTCGTTTCTTCGGGCGTGCTGATCAACCCCTACGCCCTGACCATCGGCTTTGCGCGCCGCTTCGCCACCTACAAACGCGCCAACCTGGTTCTCTCCGACATTGACCGCCTGCTCGACCTGATCAACCGCCCGAATATGCCTGTGCAAATCATCTTTGCGGGCAAGGCGCACCCCGCCGATGAGCCTGGCAAACAGTTGATCCAAAAAGTCTATCGCACCGTCAAACGCGCCGAAACCGGCGGGCGGCTGATCTTCCTCGAAGACTATGACATGAATCTGGCGCGCTACCTTGTGCAAGGCGTGGACGTGTGGATGAACACCCCGCGCCGCCCGCTGGAAGCCAGCGGCACATCGGGCATGAAAGCCGCCATCAACGGCGCGCTCAACTTCTCTGTCCTCGACGGCTGGTGGCGCGAGGCATACAACGGGCGCAACGGCTGGTCCATCGGCTTCGACAAAGAATATGAATCGAATGAGATTCAAGACGCCGCAGACGCCGAAGACCTGTACCAGACCCTCGAACACAAGATCATCTCCACGTATTACGACCGCGACTCGAAGGAAATTTCTCACGATTGGATTGCGATGATGAAGGACACCATGAAGACCGCCATCCCGCAATTTTCCACCCGCCGCATGGTCAAGCAATACGTCGAAAAGTTCTACGCCCCAAGCCTAAAGTAATTGGTAAATGGAGATTGGTAATTGGTAATTGGTAATTTATGAATCGCCAATTATCAATCTCTAATCTCTAATCTCTAATTACCCCAATCGTAAATCCAAAATCGAATGTACCCCCAAATCACAGCCGCCGAACTCGGCGAAAAAATTAAGTCGGATGAAAAATTTATTTTATTGGACGTGCGCGAATCATCAGAGTTGGAATACGCCAAAATAACAGACAACCGGCTGGAGGTCGCGCCCATGAGCCTGCTATCGCGCGCAGGACTGAATGCCTTATCCGAAAGCATTCGCGCCCAGCAAATTCCCGTGTATGTTTTATGCCACCATGGCAGCCGCAGCGCGCAGGTGGTCATGTGGCTCATTCAACAGGGGTATAAAAATGTATTCAACGTCAGCGGGGGAATCAACGCGTACGCCAGCAAGGTCAATCCTTCCATTGGGCTTTATTAATCACAGCCTATTAAACCAGACTGCCATCCTTGCGGATGGCAGTCGTGGGGCGCTGTGGCAATTCTTCGTTTAGATCGCGGAGAGGGATGCCACAGCGCTGGGTTTACTGCTACTTTTCATAAGTGACATCACCTCCTCCATTTCATAGAATGGCATGGAATTGTTTGCCCCCAATCAGTGTTGAAAGTATGTCATAAAATAAATCGGATGTCAATAGGCTGAATTGAATTCTCACAAAATTGTAATATT
>DYML01000067.1:0-1783 GCA_020721605.1 Anaerolinea thermophila | reverse complement strand
CTTCCTCGCCTACACCTTCACCCTGCTCACCATGACCCTGCTCGCTGTCACCTACCTCGGCGGGCGCTGGGTGCAATATACCCTAACAGATTACATCAAAAAAAGCATATCGTTGGCAGGAAGTATGGTTGCCCGTCCGATCATGCACATGGCAGAATTTCACAAAACACAGGCAGAAGCGAACATTCAACCTGCAAAAAAGAATGTCATGCCCATCGTGCGTGGCGCGCTGATTGCCCTGCCCATTGTCGCCGTCTTTGCCGCCCTGCTCTCCTCGGCAGATGTGGTCTTTGGTCAGCAATTGAATAATTTAATCACCTGGTTCAGATTGGACAACCTGCCCGAATTAATCTTCCGCTTTGTATATATTGCAGTCATTGGGTACGCGCTGGCGGGGGTCATTCTGCACGCTGCAAGTCAATCCAAAGATGAAAAACTTGCCAACGAAGACAAGCCGCTTATCCCCGCGTTTCTGGGCTATGTCGAAGCAACCATTGTGCTGGGGAGTGTGGTCGCGCTCTTCACCGCATTCGTGGTGATTCAATTCCAATATTTTTTGGCGGCTCAACCAACATCAACATTGAAGGCTACACCTACGCAGATTACGCCCGCCGTGGATTTGGCGAACTGGTTACGGTGGCATTCTTTGCCCTGCTCCTGCTGTTAACGCTGAGCGGCATCACCAAGCGCGACACAGAATCTCAGCGCCGCGTTTTTTCAGGCTTGGGCGTGGCGCTCGTTACTCTGCTGCTGATTATGCTTTTTTCTGCATTCAAACGGCTTGACTTGTACGAGGCGGCTTACGGCTTCTCGCGCCTGCGAACCTACACCCACGTTTTTCTAATCTGGATCGGCTTGCTTTTGATCGTTACCATTGCGCTTGAAATTTTACGCAAGGAACGCATGTTCACCTTCGCCATGCTGGTTGCTTCGTTTGGCTTTGCCATCTCTCTCGCTGTCCTCAACGTGGATGCCTTCATCGTGGAGCAAAACATCCAGCGCGAAATCCACGCACAGGCAAACCACAACGCAAATTTAGATGCGGCATACTTTTTAGACTTATCTGACGATGCCATTCCCGCGCTGGTTTCCGCCTACCAGACTCCGACCCTGCCTGATTCTGTCCGAGAGAATCTTGGCGCCTCCCTGGCATGTATCCGCAATCAGCGCGAGGCGGGCAGCAACCACCCGCAATGGCAGTCCTTCCACCTAGCCACCTTCAACGCAGACAAGGCGCTGGCGCCCATCAAGAACGATCTCAAAGGGTACAAGATTGATGACACAAATTATCCAACAATGGTGACCACCCCTGACGGCAAGCAATTTCCCTGCTCGACCAATGATTATGATTAATAAAAATACCCGAAGGGTTGTGAAAACCCTTCGGGTATTTTTATTGGATTTGATATTTTAGATATGTGGAGTGACTTTTAAAGTGAGCTTCTCTTTCGACTGAAACCCAACCATGCGCTCTTTAATTTCACCGCCCTTGAAAAGCATAAGGGTGGGAATGCCCATCACGCCGTACTGCATCATAATTCTTGGGTTCTGGTCGGCGTCTAATTTAACTACTTTAACCTTGCCCTCCCAAACGCCTGCCAGGTCTTTCACAATCGGCTCAATCATCTTGCACGGCTGGCACCAAACTGCGGTGAAATCCACCAGCACGGGCAGTTCCGCGCCGACCACTTCCTGCTGAAAATCTGCTTCGGTTACATATTGTATGTCTGTCATTTTTACCTCCAGCCAACTAGACGCCGCGTCAATTGTTCGTATTACGTTG
>DYML01000066.1:6067-16648 GCA_020721605.1 Anaerolinea thermophila | reverse complement strand
TCTGAGATCATGCTTGTTACAACACCATTTTTCTAAAAAGGTCGTGAAGTCTTACAATTTTTATACATTTTAACACAGAGATAAGTTCAATCAATAAAAAAAACTTGCAATTCCGAGAGTTTTTAATATCGATGTAAAGGATTTTTTTGTTTTTACAGAATTGGATATCAATTAATTATTTGACTTCATTTTGCAACATGAATATCATCTTCTTTCTTCCTGTTCCATCTGGCTTTGCTTGATTTGCTCATTCACCTTCGCCCACAGATTGAGCCACAGTGTCTTGTTCCTCACATAGCCAGACAGATCCACGGCAAA
This sequence comes from Anaerolinea thermophila, assembly GCA_020721605.1. Lineage (GTDB taxonomy): Bacteria > Chloroflexota > Anaerolineae > Anaerolineales > Villigracilaceae > Villigracilis. Next base: position 16,330 of record DYML01000066.1, on the reverse strand, counting down.
GATATTCACCGTAAAAACTACCCCCGTCAGTATAGATAGGAAAAAAGACCATCCAAGATTTTTTACAGAAAGTACTTGAACTTGGCGCGTTTGATATGAATTGAATGCAAAATTTCATTAAAGTCTTCGTCAAGATTCCTGACTACCTCCACCCGCCTTTCCAACTTTTCTCAAATGGAATCCCCCTCTGGCTGGCAGAAAGAATTGGAATAAAGAATTCTTTGATTGTGTTTATCACCTGCTTCATATCGGCGTGGTCCTGCCTCTTAACTTTGCGCGTGAATGCATTCCATTGTACCGTTTTGTTTTCCGCAAATTCGGGAAGGAATATCGTGTGGTTTTCCGTTGGAAATTTGGTGACCCTATTTTGGAATGTTCTTTGAAGGGCATTTTGCATAGTCAGACCGTCGAACTCAAATTGATTGAACATCATGCAGAGGTCATAAAAATCTTTCATACGGCTGTTTGCCATGCCGAGGACGATCATCGCCTGGAATTTTTCCGCAACGACGGTCTCGCGTGGATACCCATAGACATGCGGTGCGGGGAAATCGAGAAGAATTGGGTATTCTAGTTTTTTAGGCGCGGGCGTAACGATATCCGCAAAGCCAATATCAATTTGAATGGGAATTCGCGTTTTGTCCAAATACGCCAGCACATTTACACGGACACCTTCATATTCTGCGTCTTCTTTGATTCTCTCGACGCTGACATTTTTATCAAACTCCAAGCCATCGGGGGAAACTTCCAACCCGCAGACGTCCTCGAATAAAGATTTGATATGTTCGAGTGTATTGGTGACATGTCCAAGCAGGTCAACGTCGCGGGTTGGACGAAAGTTTGCCATGCCCCACACATTGAACATCAACGCGCCTTTCAAAACAAACTGACGAGAGTATTGCGAGAGCGAAAGCCTGTATAGCAATCGTTCGATTCCATAATATTGAATCAATTCATTGAAAGGCTGGTTCGTTTCATGCGATCTATTCAACAGTTTTTGGTGAACAGACGCGGATAAATTCTTGACAGGATTATTCATGCCAATGTCTCCAAATAGGGGAGAATAACGCGCTCGACCCTATCCACGCGGGCAAAATGCAGGATTTGATCGGGCGTGCATTTCTTCCCGCGCAGACCTTCACGCAGTGCTTCGAGCGCGACGTCCATCCCAATCTTGTTGCGGAACTTGAAACAATCAGCAATGGTTTTGGCGACGCCGTACACTTTGATTTCCACGCCATCCATCTTGTGCGTTTCGATTCCCGCCTCGAATGGTTCGGAGGAAACCCAGAAAAACCGTGTAGGCGGATGATGAATGCGCGGCTTTTCCGAATCCTTTGGTAGTGCCACATATACTTCATAAGGGATTTGGGTAGTGATGTGATGAAAATATAAAGCGGAGATCAGGCAAATCACGCCCTTTGGAATCCGCAGTGAGACAATGGCAAGGTCAGGGTCACTCCACAAGGAGGAATTTGCCAGACGATACAGCCCGCGTCCCTCGGCGACGACAAGTCCATCGTCACGCATTTGATACAGCGTACGCGGCTGAATCCCCTGCTTGAAAATTTGTGCCGAACGCATGACGCCGTTTTGCTTTTCGAAAACTTGGAGTGCAAATTGGATATTCTTGTTCATAATAGAATTAACCTTGCTTATTTATTTTCAAGGTTAATTCTATTCATTGCGACGCAAATGTCAAGCAAAAAGTGTGAATAAGAGATACCGCACAAAGTGGTCTTGAAAAAGCCGTGCAGGAGAAAAAGCGCTATTTTGAAGTTTTTCACCATTTCCCGAACAGAAATCCTCCCCCATGACGTTAGTTATCTTACCGATATATATTCTCCATTTAACGTTAGTGCTTTTAATATTCAAGACCCCGCGTGGTCAACGTGGGGTCTTGAATGGTCTTCCTTGTTTGATCGGCACTTTCAAATCTAAAGTGCGCCTGTATCCTGTGCCCCCACGGGAATTCGAATCCCGGTTTAAGCCTTGAGAGGGCTTCGTCCTGGGCCACTAGACGATGGGGGCTTGAAGCGGTTTGCATTGTATCACCGCTAATTTTATGCGTCAACGAAAAACACTGTAAATTTGCACAGGAGGTGTGGAAAGGCAGTTTTTATTATCGCACCCTGCGCTTCCACTCTTCTTTTAGTTGTAATTCACGCGGGCTGGCGCCTGAATCCAGCGCGAGGAAGTCGGTTAGCAGGCGGTTGAACTGGCTGGGGTTATCTATCATTGGAAAATGCCCGGTATTTTCAAGGTTGATTTGGTGCATGTGATTCGGAAATGAGTCGGTCTTTTCTTGCGGTGGTATGCTGATGGCTGGGTCGTTGAGGCTATATACAAATAGAGAGGGTACGCCGAGGTCTCGGATGCTGGCAAACATATTTGTTTGTGCATGTAACCCTGCCATGGAAGCCGTAATTGCCTGCATGTCTGCTTTTGCTGCATCTGAAAGGGCGGATGTTGCTTCGGGGCTGCGGGTGCCAAGCCAGTCGGTTAATTCTGGCATGGCGGCTGTTCTCATGCGGGTGGATATTGCTGTATAGTCCAGCGGACAATTAATTGCCATTACACGGTCTACTGTGTGATGCCATTGTTGAACATAAGAAAATGCCACCAGTGCGCCCAGGTTATGTCCTACCAGGGCTACTTTTCCTATGCCCATTTCTTCCAGGAAGCGTTTGAGCAGGTTTGCCTGTTTGTCTAGTGAATAGCGCTGTATGTCTTGTTGTGAATCGCCAAAGCCAAAGAGGTCAATCGCATAGGCGCGAAACGACGTGGATGCGATCTGCATGGCGTTGATCCAATATCGCCATGAGCCGACCCAGCCATGCAAAAAGATGATGGGGCGTCCCCGTCCCAACGCCTCATAATGCACGATTGAACCATCAAGAATAATTGCGCTCATTTAATCTATTTACCAAATTTAGCCAGAATGGATTTTACTCGTTCTACAAGTTGGTCTGGGGCAAAAGGTTTAAGCAGGTATTCTTCTGCGCCTGCGTCCAGCCCTGTTTGTATTTCAGAATCCTGCCCTTTGGCAGAGAGAAAAACAACAGGGATGTCTTGTAAGAGAATATCGGCTTTCATTGCGCGGCAGGCATCGTAGCCGGTCATTTTGGGCATACGAACATCCATAATAATAATATCGGGAATAATTTGCGATGCCTGGTGAAGCGCTTCTTCGCCATTGGCGGCGGCGGTCACTTCATGCCCTGCAAAACGCAGGGTAAATGCAACAAGTTCGCGAATATCTGGTTCGTCTTCTGCAATTAATATCCTTGCCATTCAAACTCCATTATTTAATATGGGCAGGGTGAAAGAGAATGTGCTTCCTTCGCCTGGTATGCCTGTGCTGTTCATCCAGATTCGCCCACGGTGCATTTCTACCAGTTGGCGCACAATGGGCAGTCCCAGTCCGGTGCCGGGGGTGGCGAGGACAAGCGGGTGTTCGCCTCGGAAGAAGCGTTCAAAGACACGTCCCTGATCTTCTGGCGCAATGCCTACGCCGTTGTCTTGCACGTCTATTTGTAGATCGCCGTTCTGTTGGCGAATATTAATGCGAATGGTGCCGTTGCTGGGGGTGTAGTTGAATGCGTTGTCTACCAGATTTCCTATAATTTGTCTGATGCGTTCTCCGTCACCCATGACTGGAGATAATTTTGTTGGGGCGTCGAGGGAGAGCGCCATGGGTTTATTTTCCTGTTGTGAGCGGCGCAGGGTTTCGGCAATGACATCTTCGGCGACTTCACGCATATTTACAGACTGGGGGTTAAGCGTAACACGCCCCGCTTCAATCCGAGAAATATCCAAAAGGTCATCTACAAGGCTGTTGAGCCGTTCAATGTTGTTGTGTACAATTTCAAGAAAGTGCAGTTGATTTTCCTGCAAGGCGCCTGCTGCGCCCATGGTGAGTATGTCTACATAGCCTTTTATGGCGGTCATGGGGGTGCGCAGTTCGTGGCTGACGGTTGCTACAAATTCAGATTTTAGGCGGTCTACTTCCACTTCGCGTGTAATGTCTCGGAAGATGGAGACGGTGCCGAGAAAATCATTTTGTAGAATGACCGGCGCAAGGTGAACCAGTGCAATGCGTTCATTTTCCAGTTCCAATTGTTCGGCGTAGGTGTCGCCAGATTGGTGTGATGCCGGGTCTTCAGACCAGCGCCGAATGGTCTCCATCCACGTATTTGCAGATTTTCCAAATAATCCGCCAAATGCATCCAATGGGTTGCCCAGCAGTTGCGCTTCTTCAATGGCGAGGATACGTTCTGTGGATGAGTTAACAAAGGTGATGCGGTTGTCTTTGCCTGTCACCAGTACGCCGTCTGCAACGGCTTCGAGGATGGCGTGTGAGCGGCTGGCGTCTTCTTGTTCTTTGCGCAGCATGACGCCCAGTCTTTCTGCCTGGTCGCGGATTAATTCGTACAGGTGCGCGTTGTTAATGGCTACCGCCACCTGACCGCCAATGGCTCTTACGAGGTTGAGCATTTCCAGGCTGAATGAGTTTTCTTCGCGTTGGAAGACCATGAGTACGCCGATCACGTCTTCTCCAACTTGCATGGGGACAACAATGGCGCTGCGGTGATCTTGCCCGGCGGTTGTATTGCGTACCCAGCGCGGGTCTTGGTGCAGGTCGTTGGCTAGTACAGATTCTCGGTTTTGAACCACCCAGCCCGCCAGCCCCTCGCCAACTTTTAGTGTAAATTGACGCCCGCTGGTGTCGTTTCGGTCTGTCAGGTAGCCGTAGCCTGCCCGATAGTGTAAAAGATTATCTTCGGCTTGGAGCAACATGATCGTACCTTGCTGGGCGCCAACTGCTTCGTTTAGTAGTGATAATGTACGGTTGAGGGCGCGGTCTAAGTCTAGGCTGGAGGATACTTCGGTGAGAATGCGCAGGAGGGTTTCGGTGTTTTGTTGTTCGCGTTGTAGTTCGGCGGTGCGTTCCACGACGCGAATTTCCAACTGGGCTGCCAGGTTTTGCGTTTCGGCAAAGAGCCGCCCGTTTTGAATGGCGACAATCGCTTGATTTGCCAGTGTTCCTAAAATTTGTACATCTTCTTCGCTGTATATTCCTGCTTGGTAACTTTGGGCAGAGAGCATTCCTAGCGCGCTTCCGCCCAATATCATGGGAACTGCCACAATGGATTGGGTTTCTTCTCCTGCTGCGCCTGCCGCTATGTAATTAAGACCGACTGTTTGTTCTGATGTGGAGATGAGCATTGGTTTGCCGCTTTGAATGACCTGGCTGCTTATTCCTTGTCCAAATGGAATGCGTTCGCTGGGGTGGCGTTTTCCCAGATCAAACAGGTAGACAACGTCTATCTCGTTTTTTGTCAGGTCTAGTAAACTAATTACAAAAGATTCCAGCGGCATTAAGCGCTCTGCTGCTTTGTGAACGGCAGTGTAGACTTCTTCTGGGTCGAGGGCGCTAATTTGTGAACTGGTTTCGTTGAGAACGGCAAACCGTTCGGCGGTACGCACAGAAGATTGGAACAGGCGCGCATTTTCGAGCGCCACTGTTGCCTGGCTGGTAATGGTGCGGGCAACTTCCAGTTCGTTTAATCCAAAGCGTGTTTCGCCGTTCATTTGCGCAAAAACCAGCGCCGTCAGGCTTTGTCCGCTGGCGAGGGGCAAAATTAATAATGCGGTTGCGTTTTCGCCCAGCATTTCCATTAATGGGGCAAGGTCTGGTTCGTTGCGCACATCATCGGTGTTGAAGATGCTTTGCGATTCGCGCAGGCGGTTGAAGATGAGCGCTTCGGGCAGCAGGCGCGGAAGTTTGACCCGCATTCTAGGGGTAGACATCTTCCAGTATGCTTGACCCCGCTCAAAGGTTACAACCGAGACGCGCTCTGCGCTGAGTCCTTTCAGTAGTTCGCTGGCTGTCAGGGTTAAAATCTGATCTGTATCCAGCAAGCCGGTTAAGGCGGTGGCAAAGTGGTTGAGTGTGGTCAGGCGTTTTGAGCGTTGGTCTAATTCGGTGGCACGGCTTACGCTGTCTTCATAGAGGCGGGCGTTGTCTAGCGACACGGCAGATTGACTGCCAAAGGTTAGCCCAACTTGAATTTGTTCGCGCGTGTAAAAATGCGCTTGCAGTTTTTCTACTGCCAGTACGCCCACCAATTCGCCTTTGGAAATTAATGGAATGCCAAGCCAGGAGAGGCGCGGGTTTTCCACAGGGGGAAAGCGCGGGTCTTCACGCACGTCGTGGATGAAAATTGGCTGCCCAGTTTGTGCCATTTCTTTAAAGAGCGCGCTGTCTTGTACATAAACCGATAAGCCCAGCCGCTGTTCTGTATCTGCAAAGCCGCGCGCTGAGGCAACTGAAAGGCGTTCTTTTTCGCGCAGCCAAAGTGTTGCGGTGTCGTAGGGCAAAATGGGGGCTAACTGGTCGAGCAGCGCGTTGATCAGTTGATCACTGCGCAGGCTGGAGGTAAGGGCGGCGGAGGCGATATTTAACGCCTGTAATTGCCCGGCGCGTTCCTGGGCGGTTTGCACCAGTCGCACATTGTCGAGCGAGAGCGCAATTTGTTGTGCCAGTGATAGAAGCAGGGCTTCATCTTCTGCAAGGAACGCGCCTGTTGCGTTAAAGTTGTCTAGCAGTAGTAAGCCCAGGTTTTGGTCGCCGGTGATGATGGGAATGAGCAAACTGGATACAGGCAGCCGCCCGCCGGTTGCCTGACGGTAGATGGCGAGGTTTTCGGCGCTTAGGTTGTAGTCGCGCACAAAGTTGATCTCGTCTACGCGGCGTGTGGTTTTGTTGATGAAGGCTGTGCCGGGTAAGGCTTCGCCTGGGCGATACCGAATTTCCATCATGCTGTTGTTGTCGGCGTAGCCAGAAACTGCGCGTGGGGTGAGCGTTTCGGTGTTTGCATCCCAAATGAGGGCTGCGCCGGCGTGGGCATGTTGCAGGACGCGGCGTGAACTTTCCAGCAGTGATTTGAGGATTGAATCTGGGTTCATGCCTGAGAGATGCTGGCTAAAGTCTAGCAGTAGATTCACTTCATCCAGCCTGCGGCGGGTTTGACTGAGCAGCGAGATGTTTTGCAGAATGAGCGAGGCTTGCTGCGAAATTTGCAGGTAAACCTTTCGGTCTTCTTCGGTAAAGTCCGGCATAGATTCGGGGCTGATGGCGAGCATGGCTGCCACAGTTTTATTTTCCACTTGTAGTGGCAGGCAGACGATGCTTTTGGCGCGCAGGGAGGTTAGCAGTGTGGCATCGTGCCATTCTTCATTCTCATCCAGGTTAGAGATGAGAATTGCCTCGCCATTTTGCAGGCAGGCGCGCAGCGGGTTTCGCTGTCCAAACAAAGATTCCACGTTGGTTGAGCGCGGTAAACTGCCTAAAATGTGCAAGAGACGTGATCCGTCTGCTGTGTTTTCTGCAACAAGCGCAATGGACATGCCCAGTTGGGTTAATGTTTCGCGCCCAAGCGCAAAGAGCGCCGAAGAAGAATCTAACTGGCGGCTGACAGATTTGGTGATTGCCAGTCCTGCGCGTACCCGTTGAATCCGTTGTTCTAAATTGTGGAGTGAGATGGTTTGTTCCAGGTCTTTGTGCAGCAAAGTGGGCAGGTTGTTTTGTGTGCTGTCTAGTAGTTTTTGCTGGCGCTGTAACCCTGCCGAGAGTGAATCAATCCGCGCGCGTAATTCGCTCTGGCGCAGGGTGTTGCTCACCAACAATGCGGCTTGCGCGGCGAATGCCTCTATGGTTTCAATGGTTGCGTGGTCTGGGCGCAAATTGTTTGATGGGTCGTCGAGGTTGATTATGCCTATCAGTTGCCCATCTGCGCTTTCCAGCGGAATTAGCAGGGTGTCTTTTTCGTTCCAGGTGTTGGCGGCGTTGATTGGGACGGTTGGGCTATCCGATAATACAACACGGATATTTTCTTCGGAGATGGGGGAGTGGTCACTTGGGATGAAGTAAGATCGGCTTATTTTAAACTGCGGTTTCATCAATTGCTTAATTCTTTGCAGAGGCTGCTTGCGGGCAAGCAAGTTATTAAGGGCTTCTTGCTGTATCCCTGCTGCGGTAATGCGTCTTAATTGGTCTGCCTCTGCATCTACAATGCTCATTATCACCACGCGAAACGGTGTAGAGTCGCGCATACTGCGGGCTATGACCTGTAATGCCTGGTCGAGCGGTTGGTCGTGCCCCAGGTTATAACTAACATCGGTTAGGCGTACCAGGGTATCTGCGCGGCGGCGCATTAAATCGGCGCGTTTCTTTTCAGTTTGATAGCGTTGGGCATTGTTTAAGGCGGCGCCTGCTTGTATTGCCAGGTTTTGTACCAGTTCTGATGTTTCTGTGCTGAAGAAGTTGGGCTGACGGGTGTGCAGGTTGATGAACCCAAGGGTGATCCCCTGATATGGAATTGGCACAATTAGGGCAGAGCGTACTCCGTCATGCGGTGGGGGCAGTCCTTCCTGTAAAAAGTCCGCAATGATCTGTGCTTCGTTGTTTTTTAATGAAGTCTGTTGCGGGTACTTATTCTCGCATCCTACAGAAAGTTCAACCTGGGGGGCGTTTGAAGGGCTTTCAGGGTTGAAGAAAAGAATGGATGAACACTCTGCCTGAGTAATGCGCAAACTTTCATCATGCAAAATTTTGAGCAGGTGTTTTAAATCCAGCGAGGCGCTTAATTCTCGGTTTGTGCGTGTAATGGCGGAGAGTTGGTCTACACGGCGGCGCAGGGATACATCCGTTTGGGCTAGCAATCCGGCTGATTCGGCGGCGGTTGCCAGTTGGTCTGCGGCGGCGGTGGTGATTTGCAGGTCGTAGTTATTAAAATGATCGGTTTTTGTGCTGCCCAGCATTAATTCACCAATACTGCGTCCGCGTACAATTAATGGAACAACAATTGCCGATTCAATACGCAGCGCGGTTGCGAGTGGGCGGTAGACAGGCAAGACGCGCCTGTCTGTGCTTAACCGTCCGGAGAGGAATGGTTTTTGGCTTCCGGATACGGTGTAGCGATAATTGGGGTCGTCTATAAAAATTTGGATAAAGGAATTTTCGATCTCTTCTGGAATGCCAAATTTCGATTCGGGGCGCAGGCGTAGTTCACCGCGTGATTCGTTCATTAGGAAGATGACGCCTGAATTTGCTTGAAAAAGATTGGCTAGTTCCTGGACTGAGTATTTGAGAATTTCGTCCAATGTGGCTGAAGAGCCAGATAGGCTGGCAATTTTTCGCAGTGCGTCAGACCGTTGGGCGCGTGTTCGCGCTTGCTGCACAAGTAAAACGTTTTCTATAATGGCTGCTGCCTGATTGGCTACAATATTCATCAAGCGTAGTTCTTCCAGGGTAAAGGCGGAAGTTCCGCGTGGGTGATGCCCCGCTTGTAAATAGCCGTGCATGTGACCAGAAGAAAGTAAAGGGATGAGCGCCGTGTCGCGCAGGCTGGCAGCCATTGCAATGTCTGAAAGACCCAGGGTGTGCCAGTTTTCATCTGTGGCTGCGTTTAAGGTTAGCAGCGGCTGTTGGTTTAAGATGACTTCTTCGGCTGGGCTGTTTGCGGCAATGGTGGTGCGGTAAATTTGGATGAGGTGTGGCGGTAGCCCCCGAAAAGGGACTTTGCCTTCCAGCGTGCGTTTTTCTTCATCGTAAAGAAGAAACCCAATAATTTCAACTGAAAATAGGGACGCTATACTTTCTACAAGTTTTGTAAAAAGATCGTGAATGTCGTGTACCGTTCCCAGCGTTTGATTGAGGTTTGCAAGACCGGTAAGTTCCGCTACGCGTTTTTGTTCATCTTCGTACAGGCTGGCATTTCTAATGGCGGCGGCTGCTTGAACAGAAACCAGTAATAGCAGGTCAAGGTCGTGCTGTCCAAAAATTCCATCTCCCATTTGCCCCGCTTCCAGAGTGCCGATCAATTCGCCGCCCGCCATGAGTGGAATTCCCAAATAGGATTGAACCGGAGTAAAGTCGTTGTGCAGGGCAAGTTCTGGTTCTGCGCGGGCATTTACAATGAGCGTGGGGGTGCGGCGTTGCAGTAATTGATTTGTGAGGTTTCCAAATTGCGCTACTGTTGTGTGTGTTGAATTTGGTGCGCTTGCGGCGGAGGGTTGAAAATGGTAGGGGCGCAGAACTTGACCTTCTGCGTTCCATAAATTTAATTCGAGGATGTCGCTTGAGATGAGGCGGCTGATATTGTCTAAAATTGAATGCACAATGGCTTCAATATTCAGGTTGGTTGCAATGCTTTGGCTAAACTCTGTAATGATGTGCAGTATTTCTTCTGTGGCAAT
>DYML01000066.1:0-5967 GCA_020721605.1 Anaerolinea thermophila | reverse complement strand
AAGACCAGTCCGGCTATAAATAGGCTAATGCCCAACCCGGGTACCATGTATAGTTCACCCTATTAGGCGGCAGGAGTAGTCGCCGTATCCTGTCGCCGTGCTTCTGCTGCAAGTTCTGTAATTTCACGAATATCTGCAAAAGATTGCAAACTGGGTGAAACCAACCCGGCAGAGAAATACATAAACCCCACCTTTTCCATGCCGCCTTCGGCTTTTGGCGCCTGAATAAAGCCCTGTTGGCGGTCAATAAAGTTATAGTGACTTTGTACTTCATTGGCAAAGCGTTCTTTGATTTTTTTGCGAATTTTTGGTGCGGCTTCGTCTGTGGTGATGATGATGAAGTTGTCGCCGCCAGCATGCCCAATAAAGTCGCTGGTTGTTCCCAGTTCGTCTACAACCTCGCCGATCAACATTGCGGCAAAGCGTACCACGTCATCGCCTGCTACAAAGCCGTAGACATCTTTGAAGGCTTCAAAGTTATTCATGCGCACGTCCAGCAAAGACCATTCTTTTTCACGAATAATGCGCCGTAATTGTTCTTCGATCAAACGACCGGCGGGTAAACCTGAGCGCGGGTCTGTCAGGCTTTCGCGTTCTGAGCGGCGAATGGCGCCCTGAACGCGCAGTTTTAATTCTTCAATGTCAAAGGGCTTGGTGATGTAATCATCCGCGCCCAATTCAAGTCCTTGCAGTTTGTCGCTGCGTTCATCTTTTTGGGTAAGGAATATGACAGGAATGTGGCTGGTGCGGGTGCTTGTTCGCAGGGTGCGGCAAACTTCGTAGCCGTCAATATCTGGCAGCATAATGTCTAATACAATTAAGTGCGGCAAAACTTGTTTTGTTTTGTCTAATGCATCGCGTCCACGATTTGCAACGTCTACGTCATATTGCAGGCTGGTGAAGTAAATCTTGAGCATGTTTGCAATATCAACGTCATCTTCCACGACCAAAAGCCGGGCATTTCCCATAGTAAGCCTCCTCTACCGCTTGTTGTACATAATTTTACTTTCCAAAGAAAGTATGGGTAGAAAATATAATTAGATTTGGTTACGCAGTTTTTTGCGTTTGCGGCGCTGTTTCGGCAGGTTGCAAACTTTTGCGGGCGTTTTTTCGAATGGTTTCGATCTGTTCTTGTGTAACTTCACGTTCAAACGAGCGAAAACCACTCATTCGAAAACCGTGTTTTTCTGCGATGGCGGTAATGTCTTTTACGCGCTCCAGGGTGATGTCTTTGCCTACTGTGTAGTCTTCAAAACGACCTTCCAGAGTTAGTGCAATGGTTTCAGCCATGCAGGCATACGCTTTTCCTTCTGGGAAGCCAAAGTTGAAGTTGAAGTTTACATTGCCTGGCACATCTACCATGCCGCCATCTATCACTAATATATCATCTCTTACCGCTGCTACCATTGCAGAAACATCACGAGGACGCGCTACATCGCAGATCACGCTGCCTGGTTGCAAATGTTCGGGGTGAATGATGTCGTGAATGGAACTGGTCACGGTGAGAATTAATTGCGCGTCTTTTAATACATCCATTTTAGTGCTGATGATAATTTTGCTGTGTGCGTTGGGCTGTAATTTGTCGCGAAGAACTTCGAGTTTTTTCTCGTCTCGCGCGATAAGTAAAATTTGTGCTGCTTCACTTGCCAGCAATTCCGCGCAAACGTGCCCAATTGCGCCCGTTGCGCCAACAACTGCAACGGTTGCTTCTTCAATTTTTATGTCCATAACATGCGCCGCATCTCGAATGGCTTGAACCGCCATGGCTACGGTAAATGAATCGCCTGTGGTTACGGGTATATCCAGTTGGTCGGCAATGGTTATGCCGGCGTCACCAATTACAGAGGTAAACGCGCCAAGCCCTAGGATATTTGCACCTAATTTTTCTGCCATGCGCCCGGTTTGAATAATTTTACGATAAACGGCGCTTTCAGGTAGTTCCATCATGCGGCGCGGGGTGTATGGGCAGGCAATAAACCAACCTTTGATGGTTTTGCCTGTGGTTTGTGATGTAATGCCTTCGATCTCTGAAATATAAACAGGAGGAAAGAAGGTGGAGAAGAAGTCTATTTGCCTTTCGCTCAGTACGCGCCCTAAAAAAGGAAATTTACGGCTGACATCTCGCTTGGGGTCAATGGGGTGAATGATGAATGCGAAACTGTCCATTTTTACCATGACTCTGAATTGCCTTTTGCTTGTTCGTGATATTGCACCTGGTGCAACTCGGAAAATTTAAGATTATGGTGGTCGCTGTCTTCAAAGGAAATATCGCGGTCTATAATGCGCCGTTCTTTCGATGCTGCCAGTACCACGTCCGATTCTATGGTGCGTGCCGGGTAGATGATCATCCCTGAGCCAATGCGGCAGTTATTTCCAACACAACCGCCCAGCACCGGGCGGTTTGAAATTCCTAATTTTCCGTTGCCGTCTCTGGCGCGAATGGGGGCGGGAATTAGGTTGTAGTCTGTCCATGTTGAGCCTGCGCCAATAAAGGTTTTTTTCCCAATGACGCACATTTGCAGGCAGGTGTTTTGTGCAACCATGCTATCTTCCATAACGGTAGTCATAAATAGGGAAGCGCGAAATGGAAGAAATGTGCCGTCTCCCACAACGGAAAGCATAACCTGCGCGCCCTGAGAAACATTAACGTGATTTCCAATAATGGAATTATCAATGACTGCGCCTGCGTTGATGGTTACATTATTGCCGATGATCGTTGGACCATGAATGACTGCGCTTGGGTCAATAATGCAGCCCGTGCCAATTTTTACCAGTTCTGAGCATTCCAAAACCTGGCGTCCTTCATAAATGGCTTTGCCAATGATTTTTAATTTGAAGGCTATGTCTTCGTTTAACCGTTTTTCAAAGCGGACTCCGCGCGCAAATTGCCCAAATACCATGTCTGCAATGAAGATATGCACCCAGGAGTCAATTGCCAGCATTGAGCGCAGGGGAACTTGAAAAATAAGGTCGCCGCTTTTATCTCCCATGTAGGTTGGTATGTGGTAATACCCAATTTCTTTTGCTTGCATGTCAATTACAAGCGGTTCAGCGTCTGCAACAGGTCCTTTCGGGTAGTACCATAGATCGGCAAGGTATAAACTTCCTGCTGGGGTGTAGGAGGTGGAAAGGGGCAGGGCATGTTCACGAAAGGCAAGGTCGTTGGCGTGGAAGGCAGCTCGTACAGGTTTTTTGCCTTTGGTTGCTTTTTCCATGAACGCCTCAATATAAGGTTGGTCAAAGAAAAGGTTGTCACGGTATACAATGGCTTCTTCGCGTACGGGTTGCAGCCGTTCACCTTTTTTGAGTTCCAGTTCATGCGTTACAAAGGGGGTAAGCAAGTCACGTTGATTCAGCCAAAGGGGTTTATTCTGAATTCGCAATTCGCGTGCCGGTTCGCAAAACGGCATGATGTGGTTCTGCGCTTGCAGAATAATTTTCATCATAATGGGTGATTATAAATCAAAGTGTGAGATAAAACATTCATCTGAACCTGGTTTAACAGGGCTTTTTTAAAACAGTACAAGCCAAGCCCGTTTCGTTTGAGTATGGGTTTTGTGAATTTTTTAATCAATGTAAGTTGGGCTTTTTGTTTAGCCCGTCTGATTTTTGAGCGCGTTTTCTGGGGTGGGGGGCGTGGAAATTTCTTGTTTTTGAGGTGGTGGGGGAGTTAAGTCAAGAAATGTTTTTAACTTTTGGCTGAAGAGGGTTGGTTCTTCCAGCATGATGAAATGCCCAGCAGTGGGGAAGCGTTTAATTACTGCGTGGGGGACACCTGTTTGTAACGGCTGCCATTGTAACGGGTGAACAATTACATCTTTGTCGCCATACATGCCCATGACGGGCGCTTTAATTTGCGGCAACATGGGGATTAAGTCTGTGCGGCGCAGGGAGGCGATGGAGCGCAGGAAAGATTCAACAGTTGTGCGTGACAAATCACGATCCATCATCTCTGGGAAGCGCGGGTCTCTGCATATATAAGGTGAATAGATTTTCATCCCTGTTCGAAAGACTCCCATCATATTGAATAACATAAATGCAATGGGGCGGTACCCAGAAAGTTTAAGCATGGGTGCGAGCGAAGCACCTATGATGGGGGAGCCTACCACCACTACTTTACTGACTCGCTCCGGGTATTTAATGGCAACCGAAAGACTTACGGTTCCGCCCATGCTGTGTCCCACCAGGGGGGCTTGAACAATACCCAACTGCTCCATAAACTGGTCTACAAGGTTTACAAAATCTGAAACGGCGTAGGTTTCGCGTTTTTTGCCAGATTCCCCAAACCCCCAAAAGTCTAGCGCATAGGTACGATAAAAGGCGCCCAGATAAGACATGGTCTCTTGCCATAGCCCCCAAGAGCCAAGCCATCCGTGTAAAAGGATTACAGGACGCCCACGTCCATAGACTTCATAATGAACTATTCCCTGAGCAGTGGTGATTGATGACACAGCAAAATATGGTTCCTTCCCCTATTTCCCAGAGTCCATTTCTTTGAGGATGCTGTAGAGTAGTTCGAGTAATACGTCTTTTACTGTGCTGCGGTCTGTCGCGACACAGGGTAAGAGTTTTGTGTTCGAGTCGAGGCGCAGTGCATGGCGTATATCTTCCAATTCCCAGGCGTCATCCATATCTTGTTTGTTTGCGGCGACGACAAAGGGCGTGGGGGCGTACGCGCGGAAGGTTTCGAGAATGGAACGCGCTTCGCGGAAGGTTTCAGGGCGGGTGCTGTCTACCATGACAATAAAGCCCAGCATACCTTCCGAAAGGATTTCCCACATAAAATCAAAGCGTTTTTGCCCTGGTGTGCCAAATAGATACAGAACCAGGTCTTCATCCACTGTAATGCGCCCAAAATCCATTGCCACTGTTGTTGCAGATTTTACAGTTCGTTCTTCGTCTGATGAGATTTTGCGCTCTGTGGCAACCACATCAATTTCACTGACAGATTGAATAAACTGTGTTTTTCCAGCGCTGAATGGACCTGTTACTACCATTTTGACCGTTTGCATAATTTCTATCCTTCTAACCCAGATGATTACAATGTACGAATGCGACCAATTAATTTATTAATTAACGATTTCTGTTCTTCTTTATTTTGCACAGGGAACTGCTTGGGGTTGGGCGGCGGCGTTGTGCCTGCGGGGCGCGCCAATTCAACCAAACCCGCCTGTAATAAACCATATACAATTCGGCGAATGTCCAACTCACTTAATTTATTGGTGCTGGCGATCTGGCGCATGGTATTTTTGGGGTCAACAAATTTAACGACTTTCCATTCTTCAACGCTTAAGTTAACGTTGGTGAGCGGTCTTTCGGTGAATTTTAGAGCCATGTCCAAGCTTGGAATTTCGTCTTGCAGTTGTTCCAATTCGCGTAGTTGGCGTGAGCCTTCTATGATGATGTTTTCCAAGTCTAGTTTAACATTGATGCGCCCCTCAGGCGGGAGCAAATCATTTTCAAAGCGGAAGATGCCTTCGACCCATGTAAATAGTTTGCGTACTACTTCGGTAAAATAGCCCTGTAAGTTGAGGAGAATATCTTCCTGGGTAACGTAGCCGGCGTTTATGAGAAGCAGCCCTAATTCTTTGTCGGTCATCTGACCGGCGCGGTCTGCAATGGCGCGGTATTGATTGGCGTTGATTTTGTTTGCTTTGTGTAACACCGCCGCAAGTCCACCGTCGTTTTTCCCAAGTTGTGCATACGCCAGTTTTCCTTCACGGAAGGAGATGTGCGCCTGCTCTGAGGGTCCATCAAGAACCAGCGTGCCTGTTTTACTGGCAAGATTAATTAAGTTGAGTAACTGGGTAATTGTAAAATCGCGTAAATTTCCACGCAGTGCCATATATCCTCTAAGTGACCCCATGATGGAGGGGATTGAAAAATTATACATGCAAGATGATAATGCGTCAATTAACATTCTTGTGAGGAACGACATTTATATGTTGTTTTGCCTTTGAGGCTTTT
>DYML01000001.1 GCA_020721605.1 Anaerolinea thermophila | reverse complement strand
CCAACCTTTCTCTGCTCGACGGGGCTTTCTTTTTTCCGAAACTGAAAACGGGTCTGCGCCCCCTCGGAGTGAATCCACCCGATAACTTCCCCGCTCCGCGACCACGCAGGTTGTGAATCCTCGCCTGCCGACTCGTTGACCCAGCTAATCTCTCCCGTCTCGACGTTGAACAATCCGATGTCGTGCCACTCGCCATGTTCGCCAGAGAACGCCAAAAATTTGGAATCAGGCGACCACGCGGGATGTTCCGCGTTCAGCGGGATTTGAATCGTGTTGACCTTCGCTCCCTTGCGCGGACGATTGACAGGCACAAGGTAAATGCTTCGGTCGCTCGCCGCCGCTTCCGCCTCCAGCGCAATCCACTGTCCATCGGGCGACCACTTCGCATCCCAGCAGGGATGAAAGACATTCTTAATCATCCGTCCATCCGAACCGTCGGTGGGGAGCAGGTGCAGGGCGAATTGTCCGTGCTTGTCCGAGAGGACTGCCAGCATCTTCCCATCAGGCGACCACGAAACATTCGGTTGGTGCGCGTAGGCTATCTGAAGCGTCAGGTTGGTCGTGACTCCGCTCTCGAAGTCATGGACGGCAATCTGGTACGACTCGCTCCCGTCCACATCCAGCGCAAACGCCAGCCG
Organism: Anaerolinea thermophila; assembly: GCA_020721605.1. Classification (GTDB taxonomy): domain Bacteria; phylum Chloroflexota; class Anaerolineae; order Anaerolineales; family Villigracilaceae; genus Villigracilis. The sequence goes on along the minus strand of DYML01000001.1, from coordinate 51,945 downwards.
CGTCCCATCCGCCGAAAACACAGGCGCAAACTTCGCCCCCTCCGCCTCAATCCCCAATTTACCAATCTCCAATTTACCATTTACCCAATTACCAATCACCAACTCCCATCCCCCCGACTGATTCCACGAAAAGACCAACCGCTCTCCATCTGGCGAGAGGGCAAAAGGCAGGGAGTTTTCCACATTGGGGACGCGCAAAAGTTTGGAAAGATTAATCACGGTTTTGAATTTTCCTCAGATACCCTCACTTAATAGTGAGACCTGCGTTGAATCAATTATTGATCTGCCTTGCCAACCAGGTTCTTGGCTACTTTTACTGCGCCAATGGCATCTTCAGAATAGCCGTCGGCTTTGATTTTTTCGACCCAGTCTTTGGTAATTGGGGCGCCGCCGACCATCACTTTGATGCGTGGGCGTAAGCCTTCTTTATCCAATTCTTCAATCACTTCGCGTTGGCGCACCATGGTTGTGGTGAGCAGTGCGCTCATCCCGATGATGTCTGCGTTTACTTCAAGCGCCTTGCCGATGATCTTGTCTGCGGGTTGATCCACGCCGAGGTCTATCACTTCAAATCCCGATGCGCTGAGCATGGTTCCTACCAGAGTCTTGCCAATTTCGTGAATGTCGCCTTCAACGGTGGCAAGGACAACCCGCCCCAGCATTTCGCGCGATTCGCCTAGTTTTAGCAATTCTGGTTCCAGCACGGCAACTGCGGCTTTCATGGCTTCTCCTGCCATTACTAATTCGGGCAGAAAGGCTTCTCCTTTTCCAAACTGGTCGCCAATATAGGTTACGCCAACCACAAAGCCCTTTGTAATGGCATCCAGCGGATGTATTTTCAAATCAACTGCTTTTTGCGCAAGTTCGGCAGAAATATCCGAGTCGCCGTCAATAATGCTTTGAGCCATTTCTTTATATAATTCTTCTGACATATTGTCTCCTGTTTTTATTTTTTCATCATCCATGTTGCCAGCGCTTCTTTTTCTTTGAGTAATTCAGCAGGCACGCCCAAGTATTCTTTCATCCATTTTCCAGAGTCTAAAATATGTTCCATGGATTTTTCCACAGATTGCTCTGCATCGCCTTGGGTCAGCGCATTTAGAATTGCAGCATGTTCTTTATAACTTTGCGCTACGCTGTCTGCCAGCAGGTTTGGTTTGCTGTAGACTGCCTCATACAGCAGCCAGTCGGGGAAGGTGTTTGCCACAATTGCGTATAACTTGTTCAGCAGGTCATTGCCCGAAGCCTCGGCGATCACCGCGTGAAAGTCACGGCTTAGTTGGCGTTCTTGGGTCATTTGATTTAATTTAACCTGCTTTTTCATTTCTGCCAGTATTTTTTCAAGGCTCAAAATTTTCTCTGGTGTGATGTGTAGCGCGGCTTCGCGGGTGGTTAGCGCTTCAAGAATGAGTCTTAATCCATAGGCGTCCACCATATCTTTGACTGATATTTCCCGCACCCGCACCCCCCGGTAGGGAACACGTTCTGCAAGCCCGCTGGAAACAAGCAGATCAAGCGCCTCGCGCACGGGGGTCATGCTCACGTCCATTTGTGAGGCAATCTCTTCCTGCCGCAGCCAGGTACCCGGTTTGTATTTGCCCGCAATGATCTGGCGATGCAGCGCATCGTAAATTTCTTCTTTGAGGGGTTGATGGCAAAGTTCTTTATCAAATAGTAGGGTCATAATTATAGGTGTTTTTGAAAGTTTTTTATGATGCGCTTAAAATTGCGATTTGTTTGCCTGCATGACTTGGCTGTGTTTGGCGTCTGGGCGCTTTTATTTTCTGGTAAACTCTTCATCGTAAACTCCATTATATCCATTCATTTAAATACCGAGGTGTGCAGTTATGATCAACTGGCAGGAATTGGTAATTGATATGTTCGTTGAACAATTGCAGACTGCATATCAGCGGACGTATGGTGACATTAATAGCGATTATGGTCGTGTTGTGTCTTGGTGTGCGCGGTTGGCGCTGGAGAATATTGCCAACTCCGATGCGCTTTATCACGACGTGGATCATACAATTATGGTTTCGTTGGCGGGGCAGGCAATTATTGAAGGCAAGCACTTGCGAGAGGGCGGAATCACGCCGCGTGATTGGATGCATTATATGATTGCAGTTTTATGCCATGACATTGGATATGTTAAAGGGGTGTGTTCGGCTGACACAAAGGAGATGTTTGCTACAGGGATGGGTGATGAGATGGTTCGGGTTTCGCCTGACGGCACCGATGTTGCGCTCACGCCCTACCATGTCAATCGCAGCAAATTGTTTGTGCGCGAGCGTTTTGGCTTTAACCTGCTGCACGACTTAACCAAATCTTTGGATGCGGAATTGGTCGCCTCGTATATTGAAATGACCCGTTTCCCCTCGCCGCCGGATGAAATGTATCAAGATACCAGAGGGCTTGGCGGGCTGGTACGCGCCGCAGATTTTATAGGGCAATTGGGCGACCCAGGCTATTTGCGCAAGTCTCCCGCTCTTTTTTATGAATTTCAAGAACTGGGCGTAAATGAAGAATACGGTTACAAGGCGCCGAATGATATGCGTAAAAAATATGCTTCATTTTACTGGAATGGGGTTCGCCCATATATTCAAAATGCGCTTTTGTATTTGCGCTTAACCGAAGACGGCAAGCAATGGATTGCCAACATGCACTCGCATGTTTTTGATGCCGAACATCATTCTGACTTGTAAAAGCAACATGCCATGTCGTGAGTATTAATCCCAATCAAAAAGGACATGGCGCGCCATGTCCTTTTTGATTCTTACGAACTTTTATTCCTTTTTATATTCGCGGATGTTGTCTGTCGCTTCATCCAGCCTTGCCACTTCTTCTTCTGTTAATCTCCAGCCTGCGCCGCCTGCATTAAGTTCTGCCTGCCTTGTATTTTTTGCGCCCGGAATGGGCAATGCCCCTTTGCAAATCAGCCAGTTGAGCGCAACCTGTGAGACGGTTTTATCACCATGGATTAAGCCAATTTCCAATAAAAGTTTGGTGACGGGCGGTAGTTTTTTTAGTAATTCCGCCGCCTGTGAACCACGCAAGCCCGCAGGTGGATTTTGCGTGGTGTATTTTCCGGTGAGCAAACCCATTTCAAGCGGAGAATAAGCAATAATGCGTATGCCCAACTCTTTTGCGCGCGCCAGCGTACCGTTCTTTTCCACCTCACGATTGAGCAAGCTATAATGCACCTGATTAGATGCCAGCGGAATTCCATGCTGCGCCAGAGTTGAGTATGCCCGCAGCATGTGCTTTTGCCCAAAATTCGAGACGCCCACTGTCCGCGTCCAACCGCGCTTTACACATTCCACCATGCCTTCCATCATCGTTTCTGGGCTCATCAATGGTGATGCCCAGTGAATTTGATACAAATCCACCGACTTCAGCCCCATGCGATCCAGGCTCCCCTTTAACGCGCGCGGGATAAATTCCTTGGTGAGCCGCCAGGGCCAGGGGAAGTATTTTGTTGCCACCAGCACCGGCTGATCCAACTCTTTTAAAAATTGCCCCAGCAGCCGCTCTGAATACCCCGAACCATAAATTTCGGCGGTGTCTACAAAGCGCACCCCAAGTTGCAGCGCAGTATGAAACGATTCGTGAATTTCCTTATCGGTATGGGTTTGACCATAGCCCCACACAACCCGATCACCCCATTGCCACGCGCCCATCCCCATTTCGAGGGCGTGCAAAAAGCGTGTTTCAGCGCTAAGTTCAGACATAACATCTCCTTTGTGAATTCCGCCCAATTTTATCTTAAAAAACAATTCCCCTCCAAAAATCAGGTTACAATTCAACTTAATAAAATTTTAGAACTAATGGAACGCGAGACTCTCTCTTGGGGTGTGGGGTTTGGCGCTCCCTGAGTTCTGGGAGGTTCCCTGATATGCCTAATTCTAATTTGCGGGATGTTGAATCCGCACAAGACCTAAGCCACAGGCTGGGTCTGTCCTTTTCTAATCTATCTTTGTTGATACGAGCCTTAACGCACGATTCGTATGTGAATGAACATGCGCAGGCAGTGGAAGATAACGAGCGCCTTGAATTTTTGGGCGATGCCGTTTTGGGGCTGGTTGTTGGCGAGTGGCTGTATCACCACTTTCCTGAAATGCCCGAAGGCGATTTGACCAAAATGCTCTCAGCGTTTGTGCGCAACGAACAACTTGCCAAATTTGCGCGCAACTTAAATTTGGGGCGCGCCTTGCGGCTTGGGCGCGGCATATCGCTAACAGGCGGGCATGACCGTGATCGGCTGCTGGGCTGCGCTTTTGAGGCGTTTGTCGGCGCTTTATATTTAGACAAAGGACTGGCTGTGGTCGTTAAATTCATCCACCCCATTTTGGAAGAAGCGCGCGCCTCGGTTTTGAACGAAATTAATGACCCCAAAAGCCGCCTGCAAGACTGGTCTCAAGCCCAAAAAAAAGGGTCGCCCCATTATCGCGTGGTCAATGTTGTGGGTCCCGATCATGCCGTTGTTTTTGAAGTGGTGGTAGAAATTGCCGGCGACCTTCACGGAAAGGGCGCTGGCACAAGTAAAAAACATGCCGAACATGCCGCCGCCCAAGACGCGCTAAAAAATTTGAGAATTATGTAGATTGGCAATTGCCAAAAATCAAACTCGTAGATTGGAAATCAAAAATTACCCATGCCTCTTCGCCTAAAATCACTCGAACTGCAAGGATATAAAACATTTGCTTCGCGGACTGTTTTTGAATTCGCAAGCGGAATCACCGCCATCGTTGGACCCAACGGGTCGGGCAAGTCAAACATTGCCGACTCGCTGCGCTGGGTATTGGGTGAGCAATCCTACACGCTTTTGCGCGGCAAAAAAACCGAAGATATGATCTTCTCTGGCTCCGAACACCGCGCACGCGCAGGCATGGCGCAAGCCACCATCACCTTTGACAACACCGAGCAATGGCTGCCTTTAGACTTCTCGGAAGTTGCACTGGCGCGTACGGCGCACCGCGATGGTCACAACGAGTACTTAATCAACGGTCAGCAGGTGCGCTTGCGCGAGATGAACGAACTCCTTGCTCAGGCGGGGTTGAGCGAGCGCACCTATACCATTCTTGGTCAGGGCTTGGTAGATGCATCGCTTGCGCTCAAAGCCGATGACCGCCGCCGCCTGTTTGAAGAAGCCGCCGGCGTGGGCTTGTATCGCACCCGCCGCGATGACGCCTTAAAGCGCCTCGATGCCACCAAACGCAACCTGGAGCGCGTGTTGGATATTATGGCAGAACTTGAGCCACGCATTAAAAGTTTGGAGCGTCAGGCAAAACGCGCCATTGACTTCGCCCGCGCCCAGGCAGATATGAAATTGATTCTGCGCGAGTGGTACGGCTTTCACTGGCACCGCTCCCAGCGTGACCTGACCGACATCCGCGAGACGGTGCGCGGGCAGGATGTGCGCGTGCGCGAGGCGCGAACTGTTCACGAAATGACCCAGGCGGATTACTCCGCTTTTCGTGAGCGGCTCTCTGGCTTGCGCGCCCAATTAAATACCTGGCGCCGCCAATCTTCCGATTTGCATAATCAGCGCGAAGCCATCAGCCGTGAACTGGCAGTACGGGAAGAACGCCGCCGCGCCTTAACTCATGCACAAGCCGCCACACTTTTAGACCAGGAAAATGCGCTGGATGAATTGCACCTCGCCAATGATCGTTTTGGCGAAGCCTCGCAAGAAGTAACTCGTATTCAACGTGAATATCAAGAAGCCAAGTCTCAACTGGTACATGCGCAAAATTCCTTGCAGGCGCGTCAATCTGAACGTGCCGCGCTGGAAGAACAACTTGCGCTGCTTCGCAATCAAATTGAAAAATTCAACCAGCAGCACGCCCAAAATAACGCGCGCCTGGAGCAGTTAAAATCACGTGCCGAATTACAGGCGCAGAAAATTGAACAAACCACCGCCGCCATTGCCAACGGCGAATTGCTTTTGACGCAGGCAAAAGATCAACATGAAACCGCCCGCACCGTGCGCGAACAAGCCAACCTCGTTTTGCAGGCAGCCGAACAAAATGCAATCAGTAAAAAGAGCGAATTTGAGCGCATTGACCGCGAGCGCCGCGCCGCGTTGGAGCAGCGCACAAAAGAAGAATCCAACCATTCACGCTTGAAGGCGCAGTTGGAAGTATTGGAACAATCGGAGCAGTCGCTGGCGGGCTATGCCGAAGGCGCCCGTTATTTGTTGGATGCCGCGCGGCAATCCAAGTTGAGCGGCGCGCGCGGCGCACTCAGCGCGGCGCTCGACGTTCCCGCTGAGCTGGAAACCGCCATTGCCGCCGCATTGGGCGACACGCTCGATGCAGTTTTGCTGGACGCCAATCAATTTGAAGACGCGCTTAATTTGCTCGAAACCAATGAAGCAGGGCGCGCGGTTCTGCTTCCAATTTCCCACGCTTCCGAAGTCTTTAAGGTTTCGGAAGTCTCTGATGACTATATTGGCATCGCCTCTGAGTTGGTGAATTCACCCGCCGAATTGCGCAGCGCAGTGCGGCTGATGTTGGGGCAAACTTTAATTGCGCGTGACCGAAACTCTGCCCGCAGGCTGGTTCAGAATTTGCCAATTTACGCGCGGGTGGTCACGCTGCGCGGGGAAGTGTTTCGTGGGGATGGTTTGGTCATTGCGGGGAGAACGACCTCTTCCTCTGCCCTCGGCAGGACTCGTCAAAAACGAGAATTTGCCGCCGCCCTCAGCGAATTAATCAGCAGGCTGGCACAATCAAATGCGTCGGTTGAGCGCCTGTCAACCCAACTGACCGATGCGCAGCGCGAACTGTCTCAAGCCGAAACTGATGCGCGTGAATCGCGCATTCGGCTGGGAGAATGCCAGGAGACCGAACAGCAGGCTGGGCTGGAGTTTGAATCTACTCAACGCCAGCATGAGTGGCAGAAAAACCAGTTGAGCCAGTTACAGGCGGAGGCGCAGGATTCTGATTCCATTCAACAAAAAATAAGCGAATCCCAATCTCAAGTGGAAACTTTTTCACTTACAGCCCACGCTCAAGCCAAAGATATTGCCGTCAAATTAAATGAGATTGCCGCCGATGAATTGCAAGAGCAGGTTTCGCATTGGGGTATGCGCGCCGCAGTGGCAGAGCAAAGCCTGGCGGGCGCAAACGCCAGACGGGATGAGCGCGTTAAAGAAATTTCACGGCTCGACTCGCGCCGTGTTGAATTAACCTCTCGCTTGCGCGAAACCGAAAACGCATTGAATGGGCTGGATAATGAAAAAGCCAGATTGCATGAAACCGAAATTGATTTGCAAAGCCAAATGGAAGATATGCGTGTGCTGATTGACCCTGCCGAAAAAGATTTGGAAACTGCCGAGCAGGAAGAAAAACGCTTGCAAGAAGCCGAAGCCAACGCCCAGCGTATTTTTGCCAATACCGAGCGTTCATTGGGGCAGGTACAGTTGGAGCAAACACGCAAGCAGGAAGCGCTGGATAATTTGCACCAAAAAATTACCGATGACTTTGGTTTGGTAATGTTTGACTACGCGGCAGATGTTTCTGGACCTGTGCCACTGCCTTTGGATGGCATGGTAGAACAATTGCCAGTGGTGACAGAACTTGCGCCAGAAATTGAAGAACAATTAAATCATCATCGCGCACAAATTCGGCGCATGGGTCCCATCAACCCCGATGCGAAAACCGAATATGACCAGGAAAGCGAACGCTTCATCTTTATGAAAACTCAGGTCGAAGATTTGCGCAAAGCCGAAATTGACTTAAAGCAGGTCGTGGCAGAGTTGGATGAAATTACAAAACGGGAATTTGTGCGCACCTTTGATGCGGTAGATAAACAGTTCCGCGAAACATTTGTGCGCTTGTTTGGCGGTGGCTCGGCGCGGCTGGCTTTAACCGACCCTGAAAATTTGGTAGACACGGGCATCGAAATTGAAGCGCGTCTGCCGGGTCGGCGTGAGCAGGGTTTGGCGCTGCTCTCTGGCGGCGAGCGCAGTTTAACGGCAATTGCGCTGGTCTTTGCGCTGCTCAAAGTTTCTCCCACCCCTGTTTGCGTAATGGATGAAGTGGACGCAATGTTGGATGAAGCCAACGTGGGGCGCTTCCGCGATCTGCTGTTGGATTTAAGCAAAGAGACGCAGTTCATCATCATCACCCATAATCGCAACACCGTGCAAGCCGCAGATGTAATTTACGGCATTACGATGGGGCGTGATTCGGCAAGCCAGATCATCAGCCTGCGCCTTGATCAAGTAACGGACGATATGTTAAAGAGAGGGTGAAATCTGTGTGAGAAGTGAAACGCCCAACTCAATTTGAGCTGGGCGTTTTTTTGTTAGGTATTCGAGGGAACAGACTTTTGGTTTTTATTCTGCATTCCTCATTCATCATTCTGTCTTGATCTTACGGCGCTTCTGTCGCTTGGGCTGCTTCTTCTGCCAGTGCCGTATTTTGCGCATTTACCGATTCGGTTGCCATGGTGTTAAAGTTGGGGTCAGTGGGGACATGTTCCTGCCAGCGGTCAAATGTTTCCACGCCATATTCTTCACGGGCGGCGGTCAGCCATTCTGAAAATGCCTTGTCTTTTGCCGCGCTGTATTGCTCTGCATTGAGCGGGCGATCTTGTTTTGCAATCAATTGAATGATGTGATACCCGTACTGGCTTTTTACGGCTGTGGTGGTGTAGTCGCCAGATTTTTCCAAAGCAAATGCGGCAGTTTCAAATTCTGGAACCATCATTCCCGCGCCGAACCAGCCCAGGTCTCCACCGTTGACAGCGGAGCCAGTGTCTTGAGAAAATTCCACTGCCAGCGCGGCAAAATCATCGCCTGCTTTTAGTTTCTCAATAATCAGTTGTGCGGTGGCTTCTTCTGGCACGAGGATGTGACGCGCCCAAACTTGGGTTTCGGTGGCAGGCACATTGGCTGTGATTGCTTCTTGAACTTTTGTTTGTAAAATTTGAAGATCAAAAAATGCCAGATAGTCTTTTTCTGCCAGTCCAAGTTTTGTAAAGGCATCTTTTGAGGTATTAAATTCGCTCTCAAATCCTTCCTGGGTGTAGGGCGTGGCGGTTGGCTGCGGGGCGGGTGTGGCGCCTGTTTCTACAAGATCGGTTGGTTCAGGCGTGGGCGATGCCGCAAGCGTGGCTGTCATAGTCGGGACAGGGGTTTTGGTTACCAGGTCGTATGCTTCTGCTGGAACTTTTGGCATAGTCACTTCTGTTGCCGTGGGCGCGCTGGTGGGAGTGCCGTTTGGGTAATAGGAAAATGAATTTTGCTTGGCTTCAACAATTTCGGCATCGCTGGCGATGATGCCGCGCTTTTCTGCTTCCAGGCGAATTAACTGTTCATTAATCATTTGATCCAACACCGATTGACCAATTGTGGCTGGCGAGTTTAATTGTGATTCTAAGTCGGTTAATTGCGCCTGCACATCCATGCCGAAGAGCTGCCCGTATTGGGCATATTGGTTGTATTGTGCCAGTATTTGCTGGCGCTGCATACGCACACGCGGTTCAAATTGATTAACAAGAATTTCAACATTCCCAACCTTGGCAACGGGTTGTTGGCGTTGGAGATAATTGATGTCCAAAAATCCGTAGCCAAGCAAAAGCAAAACTGCTGCCATAATGCCAATGAAAGTATAGAGAATGATGCGGCTTTGCTGGTTTTCACGCTGAAGGCGTGCAATATGTTTTTTGTGTAATACGGGCTTGCGACCCGACTCGTTCGGCATTTTTGACTCCTTCACGAAAGCAGGGTGAAACTTTCGCTTATTAAAAATAATCCACTCTTCTACGCTAATCTTTGTAAAACCAGGCTGAGATTGGGGTAGATGGGTGGATGAAAGGGATAATGTGTATTAACATAATTTCGGGGCATGGGAAAGTTTCCATGCCCCGAAATTATTTCGGCAATTAGGAACGACCGTCGTCTAGTGATCTGCCGCTGAAAGGCAGAAACGCCACATGGCGCGCCTGCTTGACAGCCGCCGCCACTACACGTTGGTGTTTGGCACATGCGCCGGTTTGGCGGCGCGGGCGGATTTTTCCCTCTTCGGTGATGTATTTGCGGAGCAGGTCGGTCTTTTTGTAATCAATGACCAGTGTTTTATCTGCGCAAAACTGGCAAAACTTGGGCTTGGCAAAAAATCTGCGGTCACCGCCGCCTTCGCCGCCGCCCGAATAACTACGTTCTTCACTCATGATTTACTCCAAAAAAATTAGAACGGAAATTCATCTTCCGCCATGGCAGAGCCATTCTCGGCGGGGGGGGACTCAACTTCCTGATGATTATTATCGTTTGCATCGCGTCGGTCGCCCAGCATCATCATCTCGTTTGCTACCACTTCTACGCTGGTGTGTTTTTGTCCTTCTTTTCCGTCCCAGCGGCGGGTTTGTAAACGTCCTTCAATGTAGACCTGTTGCCCCTTGACGAGATATTGCTTGCAGATCTCTGCCAGGTTGCCCCAGACTACCACATTGAACCATTCGGTTTCGTTATGGCGTTCTCCATCCGCGCTATTCCACGTTCGGCTGACCGCCACGGAAAAAGTGGTTACAGGTTTTCCTGAAGGGGTGTAGCGCATCTCAGGGTCTTTTCCAAGATGCCCAATGATCTGAACTTTATTAAGACCTCGGCTCATATAGAACTCCTTGCTAAAATACCAGGCAATGCAACGATAAATTAAGCAGCAACGGAAAGCATGTGGCGAATGATTGGTTCTTGGTAACGCAGGTTGCGTTCAAGATCGGAAGTCGCGGCAGGGTTCATGGTCACATTCAACAAAATGAACTGACCTTCGCGGTGCTTCTTGATGATGTAAGCCAGCTTGCGCCGACCCCAAACATCAACTTTGTCAATACTTCCGCCTGATTCACTGACCCAGCCTTTAACTTTATCAACCACAACGTTAAAAGCAGTTTCGTCCAGATCAGGCTGGATCACACAAACTAATTCATATTTACGCATAGGGAAAACCTCCTTTCCATGGGTTTGTTCCTATTCAAGCCGTGGGCTTGCCGGGAACGGAAAGGCACGTTGGAACGTACCTAATTTAGCGGGGCGAAGTTTACCACAAGAACCTTTTCTTGGCGATGAAAACCCGCTTCGCGCTTAACTGTTGGCTGATTCTGTCTGAATGGTATTTTCTCCATTCTCACCTTTTACTTTTCACTTTTTATTTCCTATCTCACATAGATCGGGTTGCTGTAAATCCAGCCGCGTAACTTGCCAAGATACCTGCGGTATGCCTCAATGCGATACACCCCAGGTTCGGTGGTGATGTGCGCACAGGACATTTTATTTTTCCAGGTCTGAAGCATCTGCCCGTCTTTTATCAGGTGTATTTCTGCTTGTGATGGCAGTTTCGCCTGCAAGGTGATTCCGCCTTTGGCGGCTATTTCATCTCCCATGAGCGCGGTTTTATCCATGCCTTGCGCCGTAAAGCGGAATCCGCGTGTGGGGGCGGGCAGGTCATAGCCAATAAAGCAGTGACCCAGGCTGAGGGCTTCATAAATTATTTTTTTGTCTGTCTGAACCTCACCGCTCAAAGGTTCTGACAGCAGCATGTGCGTATTGATGGTGCGGAAGTGAAATTCGTAGGGAAAGATTACACGGCTAATGGGTCCCAGGCTCATGTGTAATGCGTGTGCATCCGAGCCGCCAATGGCTACCACGCGCTTTCCTTGCGCGAGCAGTTCGTCCCATTTCGCCACAGTGGTTGCTATGGGCTGGTGCGCCACCAACGTGGGAAACAAGGCATAAAATGCGCCATGCAATTGGGTGGGTACGATTGTTTTTAGTTCGCTTAGCGCATTCCACAACTCGATACCTGTATAATTTTCAACTGACCAATCTTCCCACGAAATATCGGTCTCTTTGAAGGCGGGGGCTGCGGGGTCATCGGGATGAGCCAGAAAGGACAGCCCGCCCGCTTCGCGCACTTGGTTAATTAACCGTTGCGGATTTTCTGCAAAGGTGGCAAGTTCGCGTTCTGTTCCAAAAGCCAGCAGGTGATTTTTTTGCGGGGTACGCGCCTGGTTGTGTAGTTCTTCCCCAATCAGCATTAATATTTTTTTTGTTTTATCTTTGTAATAGCCTTCAAAACCTTGCGTCAGCACATTATGGTCAGTGACAATTACTGCGTCTACTTGGGCTTTTAGTGCGGCGGCGGCAATGTCTTTGTGTGTGCCGCTGCCGTCGGAATACCTGGTGTGCATGTGCAAATTAACCACAATTTCCAAATCATCTTTCATCTTGCGTCTTTCATCCTTCATTTAATTTAGTTTGACGATTTACTTCTTCAACAGGTATAATCTGTCCGCTAATTTCAAGGAGGCACATTATATGGAAAAGTTTTTAGATATTGCGTTGATTATAACCTCAGTGGGTTTAATCTTTGGCGTCATCCTGCAGAGCAAGGGCGCAGGGTTGGGCGGTTTAACCGGCGCAGATACGGGCGGCGTCTTCACCGCTCGTCGAGGCATTGAGCGCATCCTCTTTTGGGTGACGATTGTGCTGGCTGTGATCTTTTTTGCGCTCGTCTTTGCTGTCATCATTGTTGCACGTTAAAAGACTCACGCCTGTAAAGAGCCGCCGATTCATGCCCCAGCCTGGGGCGGCGGCGGCTCTTCTTTAATTCCCCTTATAAATTATGAAAAAATTACGTTGGCAGATTTTGGTTGTTGCCGTCACTATTGTGATTGTTGCTTTGCTCCTGCTCAGCCAACAACCAGTAAGCGTTCCGGTTTTGCCAAAAGCCGCACCCGGTGGTATTTATACCGAGGCGTTAATTGGCTCGATGGGACGGCTTAACCCCATGTTAGATTGGAATAATCCCGCAGATCGAGATATTAATCGTTTGATCTTCAGCGGCTTGCTTACTTTTGATTCACATGGCTTACCCCAGCCAGATTTGGCTGAATCTTGGGGAACCTCTTCAGACGGCACGCTTTATAACTTTTCAATTCGCCCCAACGCGCTTTGGCATGATGGTCAAGCCGTTACCACCGATGATGTTATTTTTACCATTGAGTTGATTAAGAGCAGCGGTTCGCTTTTTCCGCAGGATATTAAAGACCTGTGGTCTCAAATTGAAATAAAACGATTTGACGATAAAACCCTGCAATTTGTGTTGCCCGAACCCTTTGCTCCATTTTTAGATTATGTCACCTTTGGCGTGCTGCCCAAACATTTGCTTGAGTCTATCCCCGCAGATCAACTTTCGAGCGCCGATTTTAACTTGAACCCCATTGGCACAGGACCCTATAAATTTGACTCGCTTATGACCAGCGGTGGGCAGATCAGCGGGGTGTCGCTCAAAGTGAATGAAGATTATTTTTTACCCCGATCATACATAGACCAGATGGTATTTCGCTTTTACCCCAACGCCGCTTCTGCCTTTGATGCCTACCAACAGGGTGAGGTGCTGGGAATTAGCCAAATTACCAACGATGTTTTGCAACAAGCGTTGATGGAACCCACGCTTTCTGTTTACACCAGCCGCCTGCCGCAAATGGGATTGGTCTTTCTGAATCTTAATAATCCGGGCGTGCCATTTTTACAAAACGAAAAAATTCGGCAGGCGCTCCTGCTGGGCATTAATCGCAACTTAATTGTCTCGCGTATTCTTCAGGGGCAAGCCATTATTGCCGATGGTCCCATCTTGCCAGGCTCGTGGGCATATTATGATGAGATTCCACGCTTTGAATATGACCCAGACGCCGCCGCCGCCTTGTTGAAAGGAGAAGGTTTTGTAATTCCTGCCAGCGGCGGTGAGGTGCGCGCCAAAGACGGTCAACCTTTGGCTTTTACTCTGCTTCACCCAGAAGACGCAGTTCACACTCGAATTGCACAAACCATTCAGGCAGACTGGGCATTAATTGGCGTAAAAATAGACTTGCAATCTACGACCTATGATCTGATGGTGAATGACTTTCTCGCGCAGCGCAACTATCAAGCCGCATTGGCAGACTTAAACACCCTGCGCACGCCCGACCCCGACCCTTATCTCTTTTGGCATCAGTCAGAGGCAACCGGCGGGCAAAACTATTCCCAATGGAATAACCGCACCGCCAGTGAGTTTCTTGAAAGCGCGCGCACCGCAGCAGATTTTGAATCGCGCGCACGTTTATATCGTAATTTTCAGGTGCTGTTTGCAAAAGATATGCCCTCACTGCCTTTGTACTACCCCGTCTATTCTTACGGTGTGGATGCCCAAGTGCAGGGCGTGCAGGTGGCGCCAATGTATGACGTAAGCGACCGCCTGTCGTTGATTACCAAATGGTACCTCGTGACACGGCGTTCACTGGAACAAACTGCCGTGCCAACAGTTTCACCGTAAATTTTATTTGCAGAGGCGGGGCGTATGTTCCACCTCTGCATTTTTATTATGCCCACTCAAAAAGACAAACTTTATCTTGCGGCAGGCATTCCTCAACTGGAAACTTACCTGCTCTCCAAAGAGTTATACTACCCGCTCAGTTTGGGTTTGCCCCAATTAACTTTGGGCGGCATCCTCTTGTCTTTGGCGCGAATGGGAAATGAAGCCGCAAATTTTGAAGCGCAGGTCGGCAAGATTCGCTCAAAGTGGCAATCGGCTTGGGATGCAAAATCCAGCCGCGAGGTAAGAGCGCGCAGCGAGTTGTGGATTTATTATCTGGCTGAATATCGCAGCGACCCAAAATTGGAAGCCCGTCTTTATCCGCAAAATGTACGCTATCGCGCCATGCTCAGCCTGCTTGGCAAAGCCGAAGAAGATTCGGATGCCTTTCTAAAAAGTGTTTTCAAAGAAGGCAGTTTCGTTTGGGAAGAGGACTGTGCGCCAAATTTTTCGCCTGAAAAATTTTGGTTTTTATATGGGACTTTGAAGGAGTAACCATGTCTGACGCAAAAAACGCAATTGAATATGCACATAAAAATCGTGAGCGATTTACACAGGAATTATCCGAGTTCATCAAAATTGAATCCATCTCGACTGACGATGAATATAAGCCGCAGGTTCAAAAAGCCGCCGAATGGGCGGCAGAGCATTTACGCAAGATTGGCATTGAGCATGTAAGCCTCATGCCCACCGGCGGGCATCCCATTGTGTATGGCGACTGGCTAAAAAAGCCCGGCGCGCCAACCGTTTTAATTTACGGGCATTACGATGTGCAGCCGGTTGACCCGATTGAATTGTGGGAAACCGCACCCTTCGAGGCAACCGTTAAAGGTGACTATCTTTTTGCGCGCGGCTCCTCAGACATGAAGGGGCAAATGATGGCAACTCTGAATGCGGTTGAGTCCATCATGCAGTCGGGTGATTTTCCCCTCAACTTAAAATTTATGCTCGAAGGCGAAGAGGAAATCGGCTCGATGAACATGGGGAATTTTCTACCCACACACAAAGAACTGTTCAAAGCCGATTTTTGTTTGAATCCCGACGCGGGCGCAATCTCAGCCGACGAGCCTACCATCACGTTTGGGCTGCGCGGGCTTGCCTATTTTGAATTGCATGTTTATGGACCAGAGCGTGACTTGCACTCCGGCGGATTCGGCGGCACGGTGCATAACCCTGCGCAGGCATTGGCAGAATTAATTGCAGGGATGCATGATGAAAACGGAACTGTGACCTTGCCCGGCTTCTACGATTCCGTGCGCCCCGTCACCGAACAGGAACGCGAAATGACCGCCAAACTGCCCACCACGCCAGAAAGTTATTTGCAGCAAACAGGCGCACCCGCCTTGTGGGGAGAAAAAGAATACACCCCCGCCTTGCGTACCGGCGCACGTCCCACGCTGGAAATTAACGGCTTGCTTTCTGGCTGGACGGGACCAGGCTCTAAAACCGTCTTGCCAGCCAAAGCAATGGCAAAAATTTCCTGCCGCCTTGTGCCAGACCAAGACCCTGCCGAAGTTCAAAATCAACTGGTGAGATATATGGAAGAACGCGCCCCCCAAACCATCACCTGGGAAGTGAAAAACCTGCACGACAGCCCCTGGGCAATCACCGACATTAATACTGCGGGGGTACGCGCTATGGCAGCCGCCATGCAAACGGTCTGGGGCAAACCGCCTTTGTATCATCGCGGCGGCGGCTCCATTGGCGTGGTTGCCATGCTGCAAAACATCTGCGGCGTTGAGTCGGGTCTTGTGGGCGGCGGCTTGCCCGACGACAACATCCATTCGCCCAATGAGCGAATGCACCTGCCAACCTGGCACAAGAACATGGATGCGTTCATCCATTTCTTTTTCAACATGAAATAACATAAAAAGGACTGATAGGTATATGGAAGATAGAATAATCACCTACGGCGGACAGGCAGTGATTGAAGGCGTAATGATGCGCGGGCAAAAGGCGTATGCTATTGCCATGCGCGCGCCCGATGGTAGTATTGCAATTCACACTGAAAAACTCGCCAATCTTTATCGTTCTGGCATTACAAAAATTCCATTTTTTCGCGGCTCCATACTTTTGTGGGACGCGCTGGGATTGGGCATGAGCGCGCTCACAATCTCCGCCAATACCCAAACGGGAGAAGATGAAAAATTGGAAGGTCCTGCCCTGTACCTAACTTTGGGGCTGTCACTCACCCTCGGCATTGGGCTTTTCTTCCTTCTCCCCGCAGGGCTTGGCGGGCTTGCCGAACATTATCTTGGCTGGAGTTCCTGGCTGAATAACCTAACCGAAGGAGCGCTGCGCCTGCTGTTCTTAATTGGATATATTTGGGCAATCAGTTTTATGCCGGATGTTAAGCGGCTCTTCATGTATCACGGCGCGGAGCATAAAACCATCAACGCCTTTGAAGCAGGCGCAGAATTAACCCCCGAAGTGGTGGCAAACTATCCCATTGAACACGCCCGCTGCGGCACGGCATTTCTGCTCACGCTTGTTTTGCTTTCCATTCTCGTCTTCACTGCGTTGGGACCCATGACTATTTTTTGGCGGCTTGCCACGCGCGTTTTGTTTATTCCCATCCTTGCCGGCGTTGCCCTCGAATATCTGCGCTGGACAGCCAATCATTTGGATAGCCCGTTTGTTCAATTTATTATCAAACCAAACTTGGCGCTGCAGCATCTCACCACCCGCACCCCCGATCTTTCCATGCTGGAGGTGGCAATTGCGTCATTCAATTCCATGCGCAAAGCCGAGCAGGAAACAGCATAAAGATTTCAATCTGGTTTTGTACAATCAAAAAACCACCCGCTAAAATGCGGGTGGTTTTTTTGTGGTCTCAACTGGGCTCGAACCAGTGACCTTTCGGATGTGAACCGAATGTTCTAACCAACTGAACTATGAGACCTCGTTTCTAACGAAGCGAGGCGGATTATAGTATAGGCTTCATGGTTTGGCAAGTGCTTTAAGGCGGGGGGAGGTAATCCCACGGGTTCACTTTCCAGGTGGAGGTCATCAACTCAAAATGCAGGTGTGGACCCGACGAGCGCCCTGTGGTTCCCACTGCGCCAATTCCTTCGCCCTGCCCAACACTTTGCCCGCAGCCGCGATAGATTGCGCTCAGGTGGGCATACAACGACTGAAAGCCGTTGCCGTGATCAATCATAACCATATTGCCGTAGCCATAGTCGTTCCAACCCGAATAAACAATGACCCCTGCATCTGTTGCGTACACACCTTCGCCTTCACTGCCTGCAAAGTCCAGCCCGCGATGATTTGTTTTCTCAGAATAATCGAACCCTGAAAGATAATGTTTATTGGTCGGGTAGACGTACGTTCCATACCCCACTGCGCCGCCACTGACTGCCTCACATGCGCCCTGCCCCATAACTCGTGCGGTAGACGGGTTTTCGCGCGTTACGCCAACGGGCGCGTACCAGGTTGTAAATTCCCGCGAGCCGCCAGGAATAATCAGCCAGGTGCCTGTTTTTATATTTGCGTTCTCAAAATCGCCCACTGTGTTGGGGTCAATATGGTTGCCAGGAAATTCGATAATGTCTGCGGCGGTGACATGGTAAAACTTTGCCCACTCACCAAAGGGAATGCCGCCCAGCCATTCCCAATATACGCCATTAACCGGGAGGATGGTTAAATTCTGCCCGGCAGTTAATGAATGGGGGTCGTCTACCAGAATATTGTAGTTGCCGAATAATATGGTTTCGGGGGCAAGCCCAAATTTTTCTGCAATGCCAAAGACTGTGTCGCCGTCTTGTACGGTATAGGTTGTGATCTCTTGTCTTGGGCGCGATGGCACATTGGTATGAAGTTGAGCCGCGCGTGAAATTCCGGACGTAATGGGAATATCCAACGCCGGCATGGAGCCGATGTCTACCCCCGCGGGAGGGGCAGAGACTGCCGATGGGCTGTTATTTGCAGAAAATCGGCTTGGGTTTTGATGATAGTAGGCTTGCGCCAATATAATTACGCCCACAAGGGCGATCACAGAAAATAGATTTGTACCAACCCGCACCAGTGATTCACCCAGCCCCATTTGAATGAGGTTGTTCAGCCAGCGCGTAACGACCCCCGGCTTTCTTGCCTGGCTGTCTGGCGTATGATTGAGTTCATCTTTATTTTTATCCGATTCTGTAAATTCTGGCGCGTTTTTGTTGAAATTATTTTGCATATTTATCATCATAACACGGGCAAAAATTTGAAGTCAAGTTATAGGTTTAAACGCTAATCCTGCGTTAACCCGCTGTCTGATGCTCCTTGTCGGGCAATGGGGTGAAAAAATTGAATGCCGCCAATCACGATCAGTGAAATTACTCCGCATAGTAAGGCAGTGGTGGAGAGGTTGAACTCTTGTGTCAGCCACCCAATGAGCAGGCTGCCAAATGGCGTTGTTCCCTGCAAAGCCCAGAGGTAAATGCTGAATACGCGCCCTCTTAAATGATCTGGCACTTGTAATTGAATTAATGTGTTCATGGTGGCAAGTTGAGTCACCGACCCCCAGCCCATTAATGCAATGATGATTGTGACAGCCCACACCGAATGGGAAAATGGAATAATAATCATACCGAGGATGAAAGCGGCTTCTCCCAAAATGAGACGCAGTCCGCGCCGCCGTGCGCTGTTATTCATGGCAATTGAGAATGCGGCGATTAATGCGCCTGCTCCCTGAGCCGTGTATAAAAAACTATTTCGCATGTCTACTGTGGCTTTTGTATCCCCGATCTGCCCAAGCAGGTCTTGGGAAATTACGGGTAGTTGTTGAATAATGGGAAATGCAAATATCCCCAAAGTAGCCGCGATGATAATCAGCAAGCCGACTGCTGGATTGGCGATGAGATATTGTGTTCCTTCGCGCAGTTCCATTAACATGGGGCGCGTGCGCCGCTCGGTGGGCGTTTTGAAAAGCGTGCGTACAAAAAATAAGCCGATAATTATGGCAATAAAACTAATGCCATTTAGCAGAAAGACCCAGCCTTCGCCATTTTTAGGAAAGAGTAAAAATATGGGAAAAATCAGCGCAGGACCCAGCACGCGCGAGAGATTGAATGCCGTGGCTTGTAAGGCAATGGCATTCGGCAGAGATTCGCGCCCCACCAACTCGATCAACATGGATTGACGCGCTGTGATCTCAAATGCGGTTGCCATGCCAAGAATGAGGGAGGTGACGACGATATGCCAGATTTGGATGGTTTCGCTCAAAGTGAGGAAGGCAAGCGCGAATGTGTCCAGCATCATAATAATTTGCAGGAAGATGATGGCTTTGCGTTTATCAACATGTTCGACCAGAACGCCGCCTGGGATGGCAAGAAAAAAAGTGGGCAGAGTCACTGCAAAGCCGATCAGCCCCAAGTCAAAGGGTCGCCCGCTGAGTCGGTATGCCAGCAGCGGCAAGGCTGTATTTTGCATGGACGTGCCAATCAACGACACCAAATGTCCCACCCAAAAGATGGCGAAGTCGCGCGAGGCTAGGGCGGGGAAGCGTTGAGAGAGGGATGTCATCTTTTGAAAGGGAAAATTTATATGTTGCGTGATGTGTGTTCCATTGGCATAATTAATTCGGGGCGGTCGTTGCCAGGGATATTGACCAATATCGAGACGGGGTAGGCAGACATTCTATCGGCGGCGAAGGGCTGAATAAGATGAATCAGATTTTCGCGGGATTGCGGCGCGGGGTTTAGCCAAGCCCCATAATTTTCCTGATCTAAAATCACGGGCATACGGCTATGCAGGTTGGACATCAACTCATTGGGCGTGGTGGTGATGATGGCGCAGGTGCGGAGCGTGTTGCCGTCTGGCGAATGCCATTCATCCCACAAGCCTGCAAAGGCAAATGGCTGGCGGTCTTTCATGTGGATGAAATACGGCGTTTTTGTTTTTGTGCCTGCTTCCACTTTCCATTCGTAAAATCCATCGGCAGGAATAAGGCAGCGCTTGTATTTGAAACTGCCGCGAAAGGAAGGCTTTTCTGCAAGGGTTTCTCCACGCGCGTTGATCAGCTTGTGTACACTCAAAGCGTCTTTTGACCATGAAGGGATCAACCCCCATAGAAAAAAATCCGCAGTGTGCCTGCCATCGTTGGCAATGGCAAGGATGGGCTGTGCAGGGGCAATGTTGTAGCGCGGTGTAAACTGGTCTGGAAATAGAAAACCAGTCAGTGCATTCTTAAATTCCGCTGGGTTGGCAGTCAGTGTAAATCGTCCGCACATGGAGTTTCCTTCGAGCCAATGGCTCAGGTCTGATTCAACGTGAAATAAAATGTCGTCCCCTTTCCCGCCCTAGATTCAAGCCAAATGCTTCCCTTGTGAACCTCAATAATTCGCTTTACAAGCGTCAGCCCAATGCCTGTGCCTTCTGTTTCTGCGTTTAGTTTGCTAAACAAGGTAAAAATGCGCTCATGATATTGTTTTTCAATGCCTACGCCATTATCTGAAACAAAGAATACCGTTTCATTTTTTTCGCTGCTGACAGCGCCTATGCTAATATGTGGCTGGGGTTGATTGCCCATAAATTTGATGGCATTGTCTGTCAGGTTTTGAATCGCTTCTGTCAGGCGCATACGGTCGCCGTAGATGCGGGCTGGCGTATTTTGGATTTGAATGTTGATGTTTTTTTCTTTAATCTGTCCGCTCACCAGGTCTATTGCGTCTTGTACTACATCTGTAAAAAGCATTTCTGTGGGTTCGTTTATGATTCGCCCAATGCGTGAAAGTTCAAGCAGGTCATTTAGCAGCGCGTACATTTTTTGGGCGGCATTATCAATGCGATTAATATCATCTTTTATTTTTTTTGTATTTCCTGTCAGCGCATCTTTTTCGAGATACCCAAGAAAGCCTCTGATCGTGACCAGTGGAGATTTAAGATCGTGCGAAACGGTATATGTGTAGCGTTCCAACTCTGCGTTTTTGGCTTCCAATTCTGCAATGAGCGTTTCACGTTCCATTTCCGCTTTTTTTCTTTCTGTAATTTCGCGGGCAATGCCGGTGGTTCCAACCACCACTCCCTTTTCGTCTAAAATGGGCGTCTTTGTTGTCTCTATCCAATATTTTCTGCCGCTGCTGTCCATTTGAATTTCTTCTGTGCATTTTCTTTGACGGCTTTGTATTACCTCCAGGTCGTCCTGGTGATAACTATTGGCAAATTCCATATCCCAAATTTCAAAATCTGTTTTTCCTGTAATTTCTTCTATCGTTTTGCCGGCAGACTTTGCAAATTGTTCGTTTACGGCAACGTATTGCCCGTTTTTATTTTTTAACCAAGCCATATCGGGAATATTATTTAAGATGGCAGTTTGTTGAAGCAGAATTTCTTTAAGCCTTTCCTCGGATTGTTTTTGCAATGTTATGTCTTGCACGGCGCCCACAATTTTAATCAGGCGGTTTTTTTCTTCACTCCAGATCGGGTGTGCAAAAATGCGCTCCCAACGAATCTCGCCGCTTTTTGTAAATATTCTAATGTTGGAGTTTACAACATTTTCATTTTTGAACAGGGTTTGCATGTCTTGATCATCTTTTTCAAGATCGTCGGGGTGAATATTTTTCGTCCACCCGCCCGCTGCTTTATACTCTTCCACGGTATAGCCGGTCATTTTTTCAAACGCGCCTGCCACCCAAACTAAATTTACTTTCCCCTCGCGGGTTACATCGCTGCTGTAAATATAATCGGTGCTGACTGCTGATATTAATTTATATCTTTCTTCACTGGCGTATGCCCGTTTTAATGCGTTTTGCAGGGTGCGCTTGGCGAGCATTTGCAAAATTGCTCCCATGGGAAAGATAATTAGACTACTGACCCATGCTTTAATGGGCATGCTGGTATGACCGGAGAGAAAATATCCCTGGCTTTCTGTGTATGCCATTGCCCAGCCGCTGGCAAGAGAAAGCGCAGTTATGCCGACTACCACGCGCCATTTTTTGAGTATGCCTGTCACCATAATGACCAGCGGATAGCCCAATAAATAGGATTGTCCGCTTACCCCTAGCCCCGTTACTGCCGATACTGTGAAGAAAATCCATAATGCGCTAATTTGAACCATTGCGGCTGTGTCTATATATTTGCGTTGCAATAAATATAAAATTACGCCGTTGATAACCTCTGTAAAGAGCGCTTGCGTTAAAGCGCGCGGGGCTTCCTGGGGAATTGCAACAATGATATATACATAATAAATGGGGGGGATGAAAATTAATATCCAAACAATAATGTTGAGAAAATACGCTTGATGCGCTTTCTCTTCATTTTCTTCTGGAGGGGGCATAAAGATTTTTTTTATCAAAGAGATCATGGTCTGCTCATTTTTTTAGCCTGCGGATGTCTCCTGCCCGCAAGGTGATTCCAATGGCATCCAAATGTTCCAGCAGCGCCTGGGCATATTTTCGGGTGGTGCCGAGGGTATCGCGTACTTCGGCAAGCGTAATTTCTCCATTTTGTTCCATCGCAAGGCAAACCTTTTGTACCAGTGTCTCATAATCTTTTTTACGAAAAACAACATCTTGCGAAACTGTGGTGAGTTCCCCCAATTCGATCAGGGCAGTGACAACCTCTTCGCCAACTTCATTTTGACATTCCTTGATGCTGGGCGTGACATAGGCATTTTGATCAAATTTGCGCAGCAATTCTTTCACTTTGGTTTGTTCTGCCCCGCTGAATTTAATTTGGTGTTCTGGTTTTGCCAGCCAGCGTGAATAATCCATGATTGCCTGGTCGCGGATTAATTTTTGAACGGCGGCATTAAAAATGCGCGGTAAAAGTTTTAGTTTGCTTTTTAATTCTTCGCGCGGTATGCCGCGTCTTAGCGGAAATTGCTTGTGGTAGGTTTCTAAAATTCCTAATGTTTTTGTGCGCAGGCTATTCCAATGCGGCAGGGCAATACCCAGGCAGTTGCTCTCGCTGGTTTGTGCGCCGTCTTCCAAAATAATCAACTGCCCGCTGGCAATTAATGCTTGCAGCCCTGTTTCTGCCGCCGAGGTTTCCAGCCGTGATTTTATGACCATTTCTTTGATGGGGGCGGCGTGTAGGGCGAGTGCGGCTTCTTGTAAAATTTCTGTGGGTGTGCCTTGTGCGAGCGATTCAAGTGATTTGAGTGTGTTTGCGTTAAAGCGTTTGTGCCTGCCTTTGGGCTGGTGATCAATAACGATTCCGCCGCCGAGGGTTTCGCTGGGTGAGGGTCGGCGCAGGATGTATTTATCTCCGCGTACGGTAACGACGGGGTCGCGCAGTTCAAGTTGAATCCAGCCTTCTGTATCGGGCAGTAGTTCTTCGGCGCCAAGCAGGCGCAGGGTTGCCATGCTTTCGCTTGCGCCCACAAAAAATTTTACCTCGTCTCCATGTTTGATGGGGGCAGATGCGTTTTTAAGCAGCCGAAATCGCGCGTCAATTCGGCGGGTGGTCTGATATTGATTGGGGTGTGTTACGACCTCACCGCGTTTTATAAACTCGGTGTTGATGCCCGAAATGTTGATCGCAGTCCGTGAGCCGAGTACGGCTGTTTCTTCTTTTTTTTTGTGGGTTTGCAGTCCGCGGATTCTGCCTTTTAAGCCGCTGGGTAAAATTTCAACTTCATCGCCCACGCTCAGGTGACCATCGTTGAGTGTGCCTGTGACGATAGTGCCAAACCCGCTCATGCTGAAGACGCGGTCAATGGGCAGGCGCGGGCGGTTGAGGTCGAGCCGTTCTGGTTTTTCTTCTAATATTTTGTTGAGGGCGTTTAAGAGCAGGGGCAGCCCTGTTTTTGTTTTTGCTGAAACGCGGATGATGGGGGCGTTTTGCAAAACCGTTTTGTCCACAGCGGCACGAATGTCCATTTCTATTAGATCAAGCCAGCCCGCGTCTGGCGCAAGGTCTATTTTGGTGAGCACGATCAGCCCGGCGGGAGTTTGCAATAGATCTAAAATTGACAGGTGTTCTTGGGTTTGCGGCATTACGCCTTCATCTGCGGCAATGACCAGCAGCGCCGCGTCAATGCCGCCAATGCCTGCCAGCATGTTTTCAATGAAGTCACGGTGACCTGGCACGTCTACAATGCCTACTTCTTCACCGTTGGGCAGTGTGAGCCAGCCAAAGCCAAGTTCAATGGTCATTTCGCGCGCTTGTTCTTCTTTAAGGCGGTCGGGGTGCGTGCCTGTTAGCGCCGCAATAAGTGTGGATTTGCCGTGATCTACATGACCTGCTGTGCCGATGACTCGCATGATTTTATTTGGGTGTGTTCCAACTGAGTGGGGAAATTTTGTGTAGCGCGTTTCGTTTTGAAGGTTTACGAAACACGCTGCGCGCTGCATTTTTATTTCGTGGTTTTCTTGCCATGTCCCATGATGCGCTGGTAGGAGGTCATCCATTCATGCACCACGTTCATTATTTCCTGTAATTCTTTTTCTGTGGCATCGGTAATCTGGTGAATTTGATCTTGCAAGACCTGGGTTACATCGTCCAACGGGGTGATGCGCTCGTCTGTTTTTTGCAAGTCTTTGCGAATGTCGCGGAAGGATTCTTCGTTGGAGAGGCTGTAACCCGTCCAGCGTTTTTGGTCGTCTACTTTAAAACTCACCCATTCCTGCCGCAGGCGGTCTTCTGCCAGGCGCTGCATTTCGGTTACTTCGTTTATGCGGCGTTCCAGTTTTGTGTTGAGTTCCAGGTAGGTGTCTTGCGCTCGTTTTGCGCCGCGCAAGGCTTCGTCTAGGGTTTGGATGTGGTTGTCTATTCCGGAGGATTCTTTTTTGAAGACTTCGTATTTTTCGCGCCATTCTTTCCAGGCGCGGTCGCGGTCTAGTTGGGCAATGGCTTGCTGTTCGAGGAATGCGGTTTGTGCCTGTTTGCGCCCCAGTTCCGAGGCGATTAAGTCGGTGAATCGGCTTTCAATGTTGCGTAGACCATCGGCGGTCATGGTGTGTTTTTCGCGGTTTTCGTCTACTCGTTTGCGCAGT
This sequence comes from Anaerolinea thermophila, assembly GCA_020721605.1. Taxonomy (GTDB): domain Bacteria; phylum Chloroflexota; class Anaerolineae; order Anaerolineales; family Villigracilaceae; genus Villigracilis. The sequence goes on along the minus strand of DYML01000001.1, from coordinate 26,669 downwards.
GCGCTTAATTCGCCTTGAATGTCTGTGATGTGCTTTAGGTCATTTTTGCGGGTTTCGTCCATGGCTTTTAGGGCATGGAGTACGTCGGCGTTGGAGCGGGCGGCTTCGTCTACATGGGTTTTGAAGTCGCTCATGTTTTCGCGTAAGCGTTGAGTTTCATCGCCGCGTTCTTTAATTTGTTTTTTAAATTCTGTCAGGCTGGTGCTGGTTGCCGATTTTAATTGTGAAATGGATTTATTAATTTCAAGCAGTTCTGGTAGATGTTGTTTTGTCAGTTCACTTTCGGTGTGGGTGTGGGTTTTATCCACTTGTTCGATCATTTTAATCAGGTCGTTGCGCTGCTTGGAGAGCATGGTTTCGTATTGGTCTACGCGTTTGGTGACGGGGGTTAGGTCGGCAATTTGTTTGCCAAGCGGTTTTACCTGTTTTGAAACCACGTTGACTGTGGTTTCAAAGGAATTCAAACGCTCGCTTAACGCAGCAATAATCTCTTTGTTTTCGCGTTGTTGTTTGTCTAAAAATTCGATGCGTTTGATGATTTGTTCAAATTCCATAGGGGGCTCCGATTGTGGGTCAAGGGGTAAATTAAATTATAGCATGTAAGCGAGGGGCTTCTTTATAGACCAAGATGATTAAATAGGGCAGGCAGGTTAACGATGAGTGGTTGTAAAATTTGGGGGAATATGCCCAGTACAAAAAGCCCAAGCGCTCCCAAGCCAAGCATGACGCTTTGCGCCCAGGTTTCGTTCCACGCCCAGCCAGTGTTTTCTTCTGCCATGACAAAGACTGCCAGCGTGCGTGCCAGCGCAACCAGTAAACCCAGTAAGCCAAAAAAGACCCAGAATGACATGTAGATTGGTTGCCCCGCCAGTTCTTGCCAGAGCGCCAATCGTGGCGGAAAGCCTGCCAGGAGGGGAAAGCCAGTCATGGAAAGGTGCGCCAGAATTAACGCGCTCACCGCTATGGGATATTTCCGCGCCAAGCCTTTCACTTCACCAAACCGCAGGGAGTAGGCGCGGCGTTTGAGGATGGATAGCGCCAAAGCCCAGACTGCCAGTTCTAATCCGCGTGGAATAAGCAGTAGAAATACGGTATTCACTATTTCTGCCGATCTTCCGCCCATTGCCAGCACCAGCAAGCCCGTCTCTGTGATTGCGGCGTAGCCCATAATGCGCCCAATATGCTTTTGTTGCGATGCAAAAAGCCCGCCGCTTGCTACCATAAAAATACCTGCGTATTGAATGGCGTTTGAAAGTTGGGGCGAGGTGCGCAGCCAGACGTATCGGTCTAAAAAGCCAAGTGCAAAGATCACAGTAAAGGTTGGCAGCGCCCATAATAGAAAACCGCTTGCGTAGGGGGCGGCTTCTTCCATGAGCATTGGAATCCAATTGTAAAATGGGAAAATTCCCACCAGAAAGGCAAACCCCAAGCCGAGAATTGTGCCAGCCTGTACGGTGGCGCTAATTGCCCCAGGGCTGGATTCTACGCCTGCCAGCATCCACCCTGAAAATAAAATAAACGGCATGGCAAGTGTTTGGTAGGTGAGAAAGCGTATGATGCCGCGCCCAGGCTTTTGGTAAATGGGAACCAGCAATGGAATTGCCAGAATTGCTGCCATATCTAAAAGAAGCGCGGCAAATAAAAATGGTTCCACTGCAATGGAGGCGGTGAGCAGTGAGACGATCATTAAGCCCAGCGCCACAAAGCGGTTGGCTGTGCCAGAAGTTTCGGTGCCAAAGAACCATAATGCCGCCAGCCCGTAGACAATGGCAATCAGCGGTCCATCGGCTGTGTTTAATGCAAAACTGCGCCCAAAGAATTGAATGGAGGCTGAGATTTTGATGGAGATGGCGCCAAGCAGTAATGCCGTGTCTATGGGGAAGATTAGCGCTGTGAGCGAAAGAATGGCGGCAACTGCTCCGCCGATGAGCGGGGATAAGCGCTTGTGTAAAAAGAACAATAGGAAGAACCCAACAGCAAAGGGGATTGCTATCCAAATGATGGGGGCGCTCATCTTTCTTCCTCTGCTTCTGCGGCTGCGCTTCCGGCGAGCAATAAATAAGAGCCAACAATTCCCAGCCCTAAATTTGTGACCGCCAATAAACCTGTGACCAGAATGGAACTTTCTACGGCTGCGTATAAAATTTCAAAGCCTGTCAGCGTGGTTAGTAAGCCTAAAATTGCATTTAATGTGTCTGAAGTCATCCCTAAATGGATAAGCCCCGTGCCGATCAATAATAGGCTGCCAGCAATCACCTGCCAGCCTAGACCAGGGATTGCGGATTCTATGCGCGGTGTGACCCCGACTGTAACCAGCGCCACAAGCAGAATGAGCATCAGCCGAAACCATTGCCCGCGTGGCAGGAATGCGTTTCCTTGTTGGTCTTCTGCGGCAGGCAGTCCGAGGCGTGTTATGCCGAGCGCGGCAACGATCATCCAGCCTGTGATTAATTTAACAGACCCCATCACAAAGGGCATGTGGCGCGTCACCAGCCAAAAAGCGGCTATGTATTGCACCGTGAGTGCGCCCAGGCTTATGCGCCAGTCGCGGTTGATAAATATGGCAGTGGACGTTGCCAGTATTATGCCTACTGCCGCCCACGAAATAATATCCAAAATCATTTTATGGAATTCCCTGCGTCAGTAATAAAATAAAGAGCGCCAAAAAGAGCAAAGTCCACATCATGCCGCCTTCGCCTTCCAGGGTGGTGATGATGGCTTGGCTCACATTTCCCACTGCGCGATAGACGATCCATAATCCGCTGTAAAAAGTGGCTAAGCCTGAATCCGCCGAATTGCTCACCCAGTGTGCGCGGACGGGGTTGAGAATGCGCAAGCGTGGTGTTGCCCAAATTAGCCCAAAAGTTAGCAGTGAAGCCAGCAGAGCAGGCAGCCATGCGCCGACCTGCCGCGCGCCGTCCCAGCCCCAAAAGCCCAATAAAACTTGAAAGGTTATTAATAAAATAATTCCTGCGGGATATACCTTGTTTGCCCAGCCGGGTTGAGAGTCTAGCGCGGTGCGCCCGCTGGAACGCAGCGCATGGCGCGTAACTCCAGCCATGAGCAAGGCTTGTGCCGCAATAACAAACGGAAGAAAGAAGCCCAGAGAGCCAGCCCAGGCGCTGGCAGTTAGGGAGAAGGGCAAAGTGGAAAGACTCCAAACGCCCACCAAGAGCGCGCGGTTTAGCCAAACTTGTTGTACCGAAGCCAGAAATAGTGTGGCGCCCACAAGAATTAGGGCGTTGCTCCATGCTATTGCACCAAGTGGGCTGCCGCTCAGCGCAGAGGTGATCGAAAGCGCGGCTAGGCTAACAATCCAGTAGGGGCGTCCTGTCAATTCATCGGGAGCGCGCAGCCACATCCAGCCGCCGTATAGCGCGGCAATTACGGCAAGAGTCAGTAAAAAGGGCGTCAGCGTTGAAGTCAAACTTTCAACGGGAACATGCGCCAATAATACAAGGCTTGAGACTGCCGAAATTAACCGAAGCGCTGTTCCCATACCGCGTCTGACTGTGGATTCTGCGGCGTATGGCAAATGCAGTGGCAGCACTCCCAACCGCAGACCGGCAGCAGCCACAAGGTACAGCCCCGAACTGGGCGCAATGGATTGAAAGTCAAAGGTATTCCCCTGCGCAATGCTGAGAATATTTGCCCATAATAATAAACCGCTGCCCAACGCCCGCGTTGAAAAAGAGATGACCACTTTTTCATTATTTGCGGCTCCGTTTACGGCTTGTAATTGGGTGAGCAGTTCTGTCAAATCCAGCGCGCCCCACATCAACAACAAAGTGAGCGGGTTGTTGGCAGTTACCGAGAACAACCCAATACCGCCCAGCGCAAGCGTGCCTGCCCAGGTAAAGGAATTTGTGAGCGCAGAACGTGTGATGGCGGTTAGTAGAATGGTTAAAGTAAGCGCTGTAATGCTTAATGCAAAAGGAAACGAAGTTTGATCTGCCTGAAACAGAATTGGGTTGAGAAACACACTGGCTGGTTTCCACGCGGGCAGCATAAATTCAAACGGCATTTGTACCAGCCAAAAGAAAACACTGAGCAATGCCAGCATGGCGCCGCCCACAGCCACCAGCCACGCATACCGCGCGTTTGGCTGAGTCACTTGCAGTACAATTAACGCCAGCGCAGTTAGAAAAAGAAGTAAACCAGATACTAAAATTAACATGGGAAGACCAATTGTATCAGTTTTATGATGGCTGGGCGCTGACCCGCTTTGGCAGCAGCAATTCCCTTTATGAGCGCGTTACTGAGAGGAACAACATATCGGGAATTGCTGAAAAAATTGTTCAGGCTTTGTCTTTTGCCTTTGGTACAATCACTTGTATGACTTTTTGTGCATTTTCCCATATTCGATTAAAAACTGCTTGTTGGATTTTGACCACTTTTCTTCTCACCGCTTGCGCCGCTTTGCCTGTCTCTGCCCCTCGCCTGGCTGCGCAAACGCTGTCAGTTGATCCAACGCTGACGCCGTTTCAACCTCAGGCAGGGGCGCTTGTTAACCCTGCCCTTCAGCCTGCCACGCCCCAGATTCAGCCGACTTATACGCCCTACCCAACCAAATATGTTCTGGTTGAAAATTTACCAACGCCGTTGGTTATTCCATCTCCTGACGGCGGAATGCCAGATTTTAGCCTGCTCAACACCAACAACCCGCTGACTGGGCTGCCCGTTGCCGACCCATCCTTGTTGGAGCGCAGACCAATGGTCATAAAAGTTGCCAACTCGCCAGACTATATTCGCCCGCAATCGGGTTTAACTTTGGCAGACGTGGTCTATGAATATTACATCGAATGGGGCGATACACGTTTTATTGCCGTACTCTACGGAAACGACTCCACGATGGTGGGACCTGTGCGCTCAGGGCGTTATTTTGATGAGCATGTGGCGCGTATGTATAATGCCTTTTTGGTCTTCAAAGGCGCCGACCCGCGCGAACTTTCGTATTTGGAAAAAAGCACCTTGAATGATTTTCTTGTCATCGTTTATAGCAACGATAGCGTTTGCCCACCCGTTATTATTGGACCTGAAAGACGCGATAGTTATAACAATGCGTTTTTTAATACCACCCAGTGGGCGGCTTGCGCCCGCCGAAACGGAGTTGATAACAGCAAACCCGCTCTGCGCAGCGCATTTTTCACCGAGCAGGTTGCGCAAGGCGCTGCCCTAAACGCTACTCGTGTTTATTCTTTTTTCTCCAAATATAATTATAGTTATTGGGATTACGACCCCGCCACCCATAAATACTTTCGCTACCAGGAATCCAATGACATGGTGGGTGACAACGTGGAAGCATACGCGCCCCTTTTCGATAAACAGACAGGGCTGCCCGTCACTACGGAAAATGTGGTGGTCTTATTTGCGCCATACACGTTTGAAAATCAATATGATGCGCACGACGAGGTCTATCATATTGACTTGCTCGATTCTGGCAACGCCTATGTATTTCGTGACGGAGCGGCAGCGCCTGCGCTCTGGCATCGCACCGATTTAGACCAGCCGCTCTTGCTCACCACGCTAACAGGCAACCCAATTTATTTGCGCCCCGGACGCACATTTTATGAAGTGATGGGGGTGACATCCGCCTATAGCCAGGCTGGCAGCGATTGGCATTTTGTGTTTCAAACTCCCTAACCGCTGAATCTTGCGGCATGAGATAATGGATTAAAATAAACGCCCGCTTCGGTATTGAGACCTTTCTTGTCTCCCTTCGCCGCCGCCAAAATATAAACCCCGCAGAAATATAAAGTGGATGAGTTAAAGTTAAGCCTTGGAGTTTTTTATGACCTTAGACCCAGTTTTTCTTAGCAGTTTAGCCCTTGTGCTTACCGCGTTTGGCGGCGCATTTCTTGCCGCCCTGTGGATCAGCCTGGTCGTATGGGCGTATCGCGACATCCGCGCCCGTGCGCGTGACCCATTGGTTCAAACCCTTTCCGCCCTGCTTGTCGCAATTTTAAATGTACCAGGCGTGCTGGTTTATCTCATCTTGCGCCCGCCGCGCACGTTGGAAGAGGAATATCAACGCACGCTGGAAGAGGAAGCCCTGCTGCAAGCGCTGGAAGACCTGCCGCTTTGCCCTGGCTGTGAACGGCGTGTAAAAGAAGAATGGCAAATTTGCCCCAACTGCCACACCAAATTAAAGAAAGCCTGCCAAAACTGCGCCCGATTTATGGAACTGCCCTGGAACATCTGCCCGTACTGCGGCACACCCGCCTCCGGTATGCGGCTTGAAACGACCACCAGTTTGGATGACGCCCTGCGCGGCTTGAAAATGGAAGACCAGCAGGCAGAAGTCAAAATTGATTCTGCATCTTGACCGTCAAAATATAGAAAAATTTAATATCACAGATGAGAGCGTTCCCCCCATGAAAATAGATTCCATCACTCTGCACCACCTTAGTATGCCGCTTGTTGCCCCGTTTGAAACTTCCTTCGGGCGTGAAACAGACCGCGAATGTGTTTTGATCGAAATTAAATCCGAAGGGCTGACGGGCTACGGCGAATGTGTTGCCACCCGCGACCCTGGCTACAATTACGAAACCACCGGCACCGCCATTCACATCCTTAAAGATTTTGTAATTCCTCTCATGCTCGGCAAAGACGTAAAAGATGCCGCCCATTTTCAAGGCTTGGTCTCTGGCATTCGGGGTCATAATCTTGCCAAGGCAGGTGTAGAAATGGCGCTCTGGGATCTGCTCGGAAAGCGCCAAAATCAATCTCTGAGTCAGTTGTTGGGCGGCGCGCGTAAAAAAGTTGAGGTGGGCGTTTCAGTTGGCATTCAACAATCACCGCGCGACCTGGTGCAAACGGTGGCAGACTATATTGCGCAGGGCTATGCGCGGGTCAAGATCAAAATAAAACCCGGCAGAGATGTGGAAGACGCCGCCGCAGTTCGCCACGCATTTCCCAGCCTGCGCCTGCAAGTGGATGCAAACTCGGCATATTCGTTGGACGATGCGAAAATTCTCAAACCGCTCGATGCCTTAAATTTGCTGCTCATTGAACAACCCTTGTTTGAAGATGATATTTGGGATCATCATAAATTGCAGCAACAATTTCAAACCCCCATCTGTTTGGATGAAAGCATCTTCTCGCCGCGTCATGCGCGCTACGCCATTGAGATGAACGCCTGCCGCGTGATTAACATCAAAGCCGGCAGACTGGGCGGATTAAGCCAGGCGCTGATGGTACACGATCTATGCCAGCAGGCATCCATGCCGGTTTGGTGCGGCGGCATGTTAGAGACTGGCATCGGGCGCGCATCCAACATTGCCCTGGCTGCCTTGCCAAACTTTATTTTGCCCGGCGATATTTCTGCATCAGACCGTTATTACGCGCGTGATATTACCAACGAGCGTTTTGTGTTAAATTCAGATTCCACCATTGACGTTCCGCAAGGCGTTGGACTGGGCATGACCATTGATGAAGAAGCGTTAAAAAGTTTTTCACTTAATAAACTTTCATTCATTGCAACTTCATAATTAAGAAAAACTGTATTGAAGTTATTTTGAATCAAACAAGACAACCTTCATATAATGCGAGGCATGAAAACGCCACGCATTTTTATTTTTGAAAACATTGAAGATTATTTTATAGACAGCCTTGCGCCAGTTATGACATTTTTCTATCTCCATAAATTAAAAAAACGCCGCCATAAAGTTACGCGTTTTGGTTTCCTTTTAGTTAGCATTCTTTCCCTTGCGGCATGTCAGCCCTCGCTCTGGGGCGCACCCCCGCCCCCGCCTACTTTAATTGTTTCATCCCCTTCAGCGGCAGCACATGCTCTTGTTCAAATTCCCACCCTTGCGCCAACGATTACCCCCATGCCGCCCACCGCTGTGCCTACCCCAGTTGTGCTAAATGCGGCACAGGTTTGGGCAAGCCCGGCAACGCCATTAATTTTGCGCGAAAAATTTACAAGCTGGGGCTTTCAAGTTTTGGCTGCCGAGCAAGCCTCTGCCAATTTATATATTGACGTGTCGCAGACTGCCGAAGGCGCCATGCACGTCTCTACCTGGACGTATGCGCTTGTTGCCCCTTTCCCTACTCTAATTGACAACGTGGCTTCACAGGAACTGCTCGCCGCCTGGGGCGGCTCTGCTTTTGGTCCATTTGTTGGCATTCCGCTGTTGATGGAAGAAACGACCTTGCAAACATTTACCGCGCTGTGGGGCGCCCCCGCGCCTGGCGCTGTGCAGGTTCTTCCTGTTGAACAATTACTCAACGCCGCCTGGAATCAGATGCCAGCCTGGGCAATCATTCCATTTGAGCAAATTGAACCCAAGTGGAAAGTTTTGACCATTGACGGGCAATCTCCCATTCAAAAAAGTTTTGACCCCATCATCTACCCGCTAACCGTAAACTATCGCCTCATGTGTGTAGATCAATGCCAGGTTCCGGCGGGGCTTAACTTCGCCTTTCAAAACCGCGACCCCAATCAATTAACCACCGTCATTATGACCGGCGTAACCGCCATGGTACGCGCCACCGCAAAGACCATGAACACAAAAGGGATTCTCTACCCAGGAGAAGAAATTCGCTCAGTGATGCGTGAAGCAGATATTACGCATATTAACAATGAAGTACCATTTTTTACGGGCTGCCCCCAACCTGACCCAAAGCAGGAAAAACAGATCTTTTGCAGCGCCCCGCGTTACATGGAACTCATTACCGACATGGGAACAGATGTCATGGAACTTTCTGGCGACCACTTTGCCGACTATCAAGAATCCGCCATGTATGAGACGCTGGATATTTACAAGCAAAGCAATCTCCCATATTATGGCGGCGGCTACAATGTGGAAGATGGACGCAAGCCTTTATTAATGGAAGTGAATGGCAACAAAATTATGTTCATTGGCTGTAATTACAAAACAATTTACGCCAGCGCAACCGATACCATACCTGGCGCAGTGCCTTGCGATTTTGATTACATGACCGAGCAGATTCGTTATTATCGCTCGCAGGGCTATCTGCCAATTTCCACCTTCCAATACCACGAGTTTGATACGCCCGAAGCCCGCCCGCAGCAGATGATTGACTTTCGGCGCATGGCAGATGCCGGCGCAGTCATTGTCAGCGGCAGTCAGGCGCATGTGCCGCAGGTGATGGAATTTTACAACGGTGCATTTGTGCATTACGGCTTGGGCAACCTGTTCTTTGATCAAATTGCAAAAAGAGGACCGCACCTGACAGAAAATGAATTTCTCGACCGCCACATCTTTTATGGCGGGCGTTACCTCGGCGTTGAATTAATTACAGCCAGACTGACAGATTTTGCGCGCCCGCGTTATATGACAGAAGATGAACGCAATAAATTTTTGACCATGTATTTTGAAAAAAGCGGCTGGGACTTTTTGCAAGCCGCGCGCTAAAATGAAGTTTCGCTGCTGCCATAAAAACGTCCGTGATTTATAAAAATTGCGGGCGTTTTATTTTTATAAAGCGCATTTGAAAGAGAACCGCCTTCCGCACCAAGCCTGTGGTTTAATCCCATTGCAGATCAAGCCTGCTTTTCGATAATTTTTGCCGCCTGGTATGTTATGCCCAGCCTGCTTATTAACAAGGTGAAAAAATGAAAAAAAATAAAAAACTACACATCTGGATCGGGCTGCCTTTCCTGCTCCTTGCCTGCAACGTGGGCGGCGCTGCGCCAACCCCCGCCACAGATTTGTTTGCCACATTATCCGCCTCTACACCGTTTGCGGCAAGCGCATCTCCAATAGCAACTTTTGCGCAGACGCCCACCTTCTCTTCCATTTTGTCCACGCCTGTTCCGCCCAGCGCCGCGCCAACCACCGCATCTGCTCAAACTTCCTCCCCCGCCGAACAGCCAAAAGGGAAGATCGTTTTCACCTGCCAAATATTTAAAACGCAAGCCAGCAATCAAATTTGCATCATTAACGCAGATGGCAGCGGGTTTCAACGCCTGACCGCTGACGAGAACAGGCAGCATTATTATCCGTCTTTGTCGCCCGATGGACAAAGTGTGGCGTATGCCGCTTTTTTGAAAGCGAATATCTATGAAATTTACGAAATGAACCTTGCCACAGGCAAAGTAATTCAATTGACCAATAAACTGGGCAATCTTAATGCGCCGGAAATTTCGCCCGATGGCAAACAGATTGTCTTCAAACTATGGTCAGCCAATTTGGATAAAAACGTGATCTGGGTGATGGAACGCAACGGCAACAGCCCCGATAAAATTTCGCGCGTGGAAGGCTGGGACCCAACCTGGTCGCCAGATGGTGAATATGTTTTATTTGCTTCAGACGTGGAAGGGGCAACTGAATTGTTTCGGATGCGCGTGAACGGCAAGGATATGCACCGCGTTAGCAGCCTGCCCGCCATTCGCGGGCGAAGTGATTGGTCAGCTGACGGGCAATTCATTGTCACCTACTCTGGTGATTCGTGGCAGCACGAGATTTATTTGATGAATGCAGACGGCTCAAATGCGCACATTATTTCTCCGCTGGGCGGAAACGCGCAAGGACCTTCTTTTTCGCCCGATGGTCAGTGGGTTACGTTCACCGCATATTACGATGCCTACGGGGATGAAAACGGATGTGAGATTTATGTGATGCGTGTGGACGGTACAGACTTGCGCCGACTGACTCATAATGATTATTGTGACTATCAGCCACGCTGGGGACCATAGCCCCCATTGAGGCAGGTTGTTTTTTACAAGGCTTTATTCTGCTGCCCCTGCGGCTCGAATATCTTTTAAATTTAATTGATACCCAACGCGCCCGTTAAATTCATTAATTTCATAGGTGAAGAGAATGTCCACGCGCGGCGTGATCTTCTTTTGCCAGTCACCCAGCCTGAATCCAATGGCATCGTGTATGTACCCTGCTTCATCTTCCAAAGATAATTTGAGGTGTTTTGAATCTGCGCCGATGGCGCGTGAATTTTTTACTTTAATATTCCGTGCTGCAAACGCTGCATGTTGATTTCCATAGCCTGTTGGCTCAAGATATTTCAAGCACTTCTCGTATAAGTCGGGGCGTATATCCACCAGTGAAACTTCCATATCTGCGGTCACTGTAGGTTTAAGGTCTGTTTGCGATAATTGCTCTGCCGCAATTAATTTTAGCCGCATCACCAGCGCCGACAAATTCTCGTTTTTGACTGTGAATCCCGCTGCTGCGGCATGTCCCCCGTGCCGTACAAGCAGGTCGGCGCATTGATCTAACGCATTGGTGATGTGAAATTCTGGAATGGAGCGACACGATCCGCGTGTTTCTTCTTCCCCTTTTGAAGCCACAATGGACGGGCGGTAATACGTTTCTGTCAGGCGTGAGGCAGCCAGACCAATGACCCCTGAATTAAAGTCTTCATGTGCGGCAAAGAGCAGGCAGGTATTGGGGTCATCGCCGATTGCAATTGCTTCTGCTTTTGTTTGCATCTCGCGCGTAATATTTTGTCTGTCACGATTTTGAAGGTTGAGTTCTTGCGCCAATTGTCCGGCGCGGGCGGGGTCTTTGGTGAGCAGTAATTCATACGCGGCGAGCGCTTCTTTTAATCTGCCTGCTGCGTTCAGGCGCGGACCCAGTGAAAAGCCAATATTGCCCGCATTCACTTTATTCAGTTTTACATCCGAAACCGCAGCCAGCGAGAACAGCCCCTGCCGCAGTGTTTGTTTCATTTGCCTTAATCCCTTGCGCACCAGAATACGATTCTCGCCCATTAATGGCGCTAAATCTGCTACTGTGCCAAGCGCAACCAAATCTAGCAGCGCATTAAGGTTTAATGCGGGTTGTGGAAGGGCAACGCTGAGCGCCTCTGCAATTTTATAGGCAATGCCCACGCCCGCAAGGTCTTTATCGGGGTATAGATCACCGCGCTGTTTGGGGTTGATGACAGCCAGGGCTGCGGGCAGGTCGCCTTCGGCGGGGTGATGGTGGTCGCTGATAATAAGATCCAAGCCGAGTTGGCGGGCGTGAAGCGCCTCGTTTGGAGAGCGAATTCCGCAGTCCACCGTAATCACCAGTTGCACGCCGTCTGCTTTAAGTTTGTCCATTGCCTCATTGTTGAGACCATAGCCTTCTTCAAAGCGGTTGGGAATATACCCGCGCACATTGGCATGGAAGGATTGCAGCGCCTCCACCAGCAAAACAGTGGAAGTAACGCCATCCACATCATAATCACCATAAATGGCAATCGGCTGATTCCGCTCAATGGCAACTTGAATTCGATCCACTGCCGCCCGCATTCCTGTCATTAGAAATGGATCGGTCTCAAAATTGGGCTTGGCGTTAAGATACGCCCGCGCCTCGGCATCGGTTGGAAACCCTCGGTTGAAGAGAATTTGTCTTAGGATCGGGGGAAATTTTGATAGCGCAGAATCCGCTTCGGGCGTGATGAGCGGGGGGATGTTCCAGTGTTTGGCGTATGGCATGTCAGGTTTGAGATTACAAGTGGTTTTTTATAAAAAAGTGACTGGTCTTTTGCAGAAGTATTTGCAGGGTGTGTAGCCCGCCTAATCTGTAGTTTTTGCAAGTGATGTATAAAATACCAGCCGCGTATCAAAATTATGAAGTGCAGAGTATAAACGCTTATGCAGGCAGGTGGAAGGGCGCATCAGACAGGGCGGCTTTTGTAAAACCGAAAAATATTCAACGCAACTGAAATAAAAATCCCACTGTTTTTGCATTTTTTCAAATCTCACTGGAGTATAATACCAAGCGGCATATTGATAATTTGCCTGCATAATAAAAAGGACATGTTTTAACATGACGGATACCATCTATGTCGTAGACGATAATGAGATTAATCTAAAAATTGTTTCAGCCGCCTTGCAGGCTGTTGGCTACGCGGTGGCAACTGCGCAAAATGCGGCTGAAGCCTTGTCTAACATTGAAGATGTTCACCCTGTTTTGGCAATTTTGGATGTGATGATGCCAGACATGGACGGCTATGAATTGTGCCGCCAACTTCGCGCCCGCCCCGAAACCTCGCAAATTCCAATTATTATATTAACCACCCTAAGCGAGTTGGATGAGCGTCTTAAGGCATTTGAAGCCGGCGCCGATGATTTTATTGCCAAGCCGTTTAATCCGCAGGAATTACAGGCGCGGGTTAAGGTTCTTTTACGCCGCCTGATGCCCCAGACCGCCTCTGCCGCCGCTCTTCAAGCAGAAGTGACCGCAGTTTTTTCTTTAAGAGGAGGCGTGGGGGTTTCCACCGTTGCCACCAACCTTTCGGTGGGCTTGGCTCAGGTTTGGAACTCGCCTGTTTGCCTGGTGGATATGGCGTTGATTAATGGACAGAGCGCATTAATGTTGGATGTTCCTTTGCGTAACAGTTGGGGCGATCTTGCCGGCGTACGCGCCGATGAAATAGATGCCGACATGCTGCAACGAATATTATTAAGCCACGAATCTGGGTTGCGCGTGCTTGCCTGCCCAAAACGCTTTGAAGATGCCGAACTGCTTCATGTAGACCAGGTACAGCGCACTTTAAAACTGCTCAAAAACCAATTTGAATATTTAATATTTGACCTGCCGCATGATTTTAGCGCCACCACTGTTGCCGCCCTTGATCTGGCAGATAGAATTGTCCTTTTACTTTCCCCCGAACTCTCTTCTGTTCGCAATGCAAGCATTGCGCTTGAAGTCTTTGACCGATTGAACTATCCACCCGAAAAAATTCAACTGCTGCTAAACTGGACTTTCTCTGGCAAAGGACTGGCGCGTACCGAAATAGAAAAAGCAATTAAGCGCAAGGTGGATATTGTTCTCCCCAACGTGGGCGATGCGCTGGTGAGCGCACTCACCTACGGAAAGCCGCCAGTTTTTCAAGACCCCAACGGCGCCATTGGCGCATTATTTGAAGACCTTGCCTATCATTGGAGCAAGGAAAGTCAGCGATCCTCCTTACCGCAAACTGTAAAAGATGGTTATAAAAGAGTACGCGAGCGCGCCCGCGCCCGTCAAAAATAAGCACATATTTTCGCCAAAGCAGGACTTAAAATGATAAAAAAATTTTTTCGTGGGCAAGGACTGGTTGAATACTCCATTTTGATTGCATTGATTGCCGTCGGCATTATATTGGCGCTTCAGTTGTACGGCATATCTGTTTACGATGCCTACTGCTATGCTGCCGATAAAATTTCTGGCGGTCAGGCTTGTGAGCCAACTCAGTTGTGCTTGGACGATTTTTCGACAGACCTCTCCGGTTGGACTGTTCTGCAAGGTGTGCCAGGCAGCATTGAAGACGGCGCGTATTGTCCTTCCAGCTACACCCGCCTGCTGAATACTTGCTCCACTGCCAGTGGCACGGACGATTACTCAGTGACCTTGAGCGGTTCAGACCTAACTTCCGGGTCAGGATATGGAGTCGCTTTTCGTGCGGAAGACACCCCTACCGGCATGACTGGTTATGTTTTTCAGTATGACCCAGGCTATTACCCAGGTTCGTTTATTTTTCGAAAATGGGTGAATGGAAAAGAATTAAGCACTCCCATTGCTGTAGCGCCAGCCCCCGGCTATAGTTGGTATAACACCCCGCGTGACATCCAAGTTGTTGTAGAGGGGGACACCTTCACCGCGTATGTGGACGGTGTGGCTGTCTTAACTGCAACTGATTCTACTTATACCAGCGGCGGCGCAGGCATTCGTACCTGGGACAGCACAAAAGTTTGCTTTGATCAATTTGAAATGAACTCCATTCCATAAATTGAGGGCATTATGTCATTTGAAAAATCTCCTTCGCTAGACGAGTATAAAACAGGGCTTCCTGAAAATCTGCCCGACCCATCTCTAAAAAAACGCCGTATCCGTATCCTTTTGGGCGTTTTGTTTACCATTTCTCTCTTTTTAGGGATTGCAAATTTTTTGCAATCCCAAACTGTCAGTCTCTTAATTGGTACTGGCTCGGTGCAAGGAAGGGTGATAGACGCACAAGGCGCTCCATTTCTTGGCGAAGTATTTGTAATCGGTGTGAATCAAATTGTCCGTACTTCATCGGATGGTTCTTTTTTCTTAAATCGTATTCCTGCTGGCAGCCAATCTTTGGTTGTGGCGAATGCCGAAACAGGGCACGAACACTCGGTTGAGATTATTGCCGGTCAAACTGTAAACATGGGTCAGTTACAATTTTTGGTCACTGCCACTCCAGGACAATAAATTTGACCTTTCATGCCCATTGAAGATAAACTCTAAATTCAAAAAACTTTAGGGGCTGCTTTGGCAGTTAAATGTGTAATAGAAATTGCGTATTATTCATGGGGGAGCCTTTTTACATTTTCATGGCAGGGGATTTAAACACAAAACAGGCATGGGCGCTGCATTATAATAATGTCCCCCGCAAATGCGGGAAAAGGAGATTGAATGAAAAGTATTCGTTATGTGTTTGTATTTGGTTTGATACTCACATTCATATTATCGGCATGTGGATCACCAACACCCGTTGTAATTGTGGTAACAGCCACACCTCTGCCGTCCACTGAAACCCAGGTTGTAGAACCAACCCCAACATTGGTGACTGTGCCTTTATCGGGTCCGCAAAATGGCGCAACCATGAAATGGATTGACGGAAGCACACTGGTCTATATTCCACCTTCAGAATTTATCATGGGCAATGGCGGCTTTGATTCGCCAACCCGCACGGTGGCGCTTGATGGATTTTGGATGTACCAGACCAAAGTGACCAACCGCATGTTTGCCCAGTGTGTTGCTGTGGGCGCCTGCTCTGCCCCCTTTGAAGAACGCGGATCTGTTTACACCAACCCAGAATACGCCAATCACCCAGTTGTTGGAGTAACCTGGAATCAAGCGCAGACCTACTGCGGCTGGTCTCAGGGGCAATTGCCAACTGAGGCACAATGGGAAAAATCTGCGCGAGGCACAGCGGGCGCTCTTTACCCCTGGGGCAGCGATGACCCCGCTTGCGATTTGCTCAACCTGGGCTCTTGCTCAGGGCGAACTTCAGAAGTAGATGCTTTTCCCGGTGGGCGCAGCCCCTATGGTCTGTACGATATGGCTGGCAATATATTTGAATGGGTGAATGACTGGTACGGCGAATCTTATTACAGCGCTGCGCCTTCTGCCAACCCCACCGGACCTGAAAGCGGAGAATATCGTTCCATTCGAGGCAGTTCATTCGAGACCGATTTTGACCAGGTCGCATCTGCCATTCGGCATTTTGGCGGCGCACAAACATATCACAACCGAGACCTCGGTTTTCGTTGTGCCGTGACCGAACCAAAACTTTTTGCCCCCTATTGCCAGCTTTCGGCTTTTATTCCCACAGGGGTAATTGTTTCCAATGGGTGTGAGTTACCGCAGACCGAAATTGCTGGTCAATATTGCGCAGGTGGAAATAGTTTCGCCACGATATATCTTCCCGTTGACGCCATTTATGAAGCCGATAAAGATTTAAAATGCGAAGAAGCCGTTGTAGATGGGCAGCGTATTCTTACCTGCCTGGGACCAAAAGCAAAAGAAGTCACCAACTCGGTTACGGTCTGCAAACCCACTTGCAGCAATTCATCGGCTGTAACGGACCCCGTCCCAACTTGCGAATCTGGTTATCTACTCGACCCCGCAACGGGTGCTTGTAATTACGCCCCCATCTTGGGGCAGGTTGGCGTGGCTGGTTGCCCTGTTGGGTATGTGCTGGCGGATCGCGGCGGGCAGCAATCTTGTGTAATTGGAACTGATGCAAATGGTCAGTGTCCTGCTGGCTTATATTTAGATTCTCTTGCTGGGCTATGTGTTCCGCCTGCTGGTTTGGCTACCGTGCCGTATGGGGTGGATAACGCCCCGCTTGCCCTTCAATCCTATTCGGGATGTGCCGCCGGCTTTTCGTACAGTGAAACCTTCCAGTGTTGTCAGGCGGTTAGCGGCGGAACTTACCCTGGCTGTGCGCCAGGCTCCACATTTAACGCCGAACTTGGCGCCTGCTCTCCGGGTGAGATACATCTTGCAGGGTCTGGCTGTGTCACATTGGATGTGACCACTCTTGAATGCAGTCAGCCGATTAACACCTGCGCCCCTATTAAAAATGAAACACGCTGTATTTATAATTCTTTTTGCCGTTGGAATGAAAAAGACGGAATCTGCGAAATACGAAAATAAAGAAGCAGGCTGACAGAAAAAGAAACGGATTAAACATGCCGCACAAGTGTTTTAACATTTGTGCGGCATTGTTTTTTTTAATACATACGCCTGCTATTTAACCTAACTCGGACAAGCCGAAAGAGATTCAACCACGGAGAACACAGAGATCACTGAGAAAATCATTTAAAAACCTCCGTGCGCTCTGTGTTCTCTGTGGTAAAGATTTTCTTGCTTTTTGTACAAGGATTTAACTTCTAAGTTCCTAACTCACCCCAGGTTGAGTGTTTACGGGTGTGCCAGTCTGTAACTGATTGAAATGCGTAGCCGGTTCGCAGCACGCTGGTTTCATTCCAGGCGCGTGAGGCAATTTGCAGCCCAATTGGCAACCCATTTTTGGTGAATCCACACGGAATACTGAGCGCGGGCATTCCGGTTAGGTTGAAGGGCGCGGTGAAGCGGGTTAATTGACGGGCGCGTTCCACAGCATCTTCACCTGCTAACACAGGCGCCGCAATGGGCGTGGTGGGAAGAATGAGAACTTCGTATTCATTGAACAACACCTCACACATTCTCTTCACTTCCGCCTGTGTGCGCCGCGCTAAACTATATTCGCTGGATGTAAAAGCCGCGCCGCTTTCCAACCTTTGGCGAACATCCACCCCAAACCAATCCGGGTGTTCTTTTAATCGTTCTCTGTGGAATGCCGCGCCGTCTGCTTGAGTCATAAGCGCATTAGCGAGCGCACCCTCTTTGAGAAAATCTACATTTACTTCTGTAACTTGCGCGCCTTGGTCTGCCAATACTTGCGCCGCCTGAAGGGTGGCTTCTAAAATTTCGGGGTCTGCTTCTTCCATAAACTTTCCAACAGCAAGCGCAACTTTGCGCCCGTTCATGCTGTCTTTCAAGTGGCTGGAATAATCCCCAGGAAGAGTTTTCACAGAGGTGGGGTCAAGTTCGTCATATCCGCCCATGACCTGCAACATAAGGGCGGCATCTTCCACGCTGCGTGTGAGGGGACCTGCATGATCCAAATTCCAGGAGAGCGGCAATATGCCGCGCAGGCTAACGCGACCGTAGGTTGCCTTTAGCCCAACCACACCGCATAGCGCTGCGGGAATGCGAATCGAGCCGCCTGTATCTGTGCCAAGCGCTGCCATTGCCATGCCTGTGGCTACGGCGGCTGCGCTTCCGCCAGAAGAACCGCCGGGTGTGCGCGTAATGTCCCAGGGATTTTTGCACGCGCCATAGTGTGGGTTGTTATTTGTTACGCCGAGCGCTATTTCATGTGTATTGGTTTTTCCAATAATTTGCGCGCCTGCTTTTTTTATTTTCTGTACAACTACTGCATCTTCTTTTGGAATATGGTTTGCAAAAAAAAGCGACCCTGCCGTTGTCAGAATGCCTTCTGTGTTGTAAAGGTCTTTTACGGCAATTGGAATGCCGCAAAGCGGACCGTCTGGTAAATTGAGCGGCTCAGGCGGTGTAATGGTGATAAACGCATTGAGCGTTGGGTTGAATTTCTCAATTTGATGGTAACAAGCAGCGGCAAGGTCTGATGCTTTGATTTCTCTGCTTTTGATCAGGTTGCGTTGTTCAGATAGAGATAATGATGAAAGGTTCATGTAAGTTATATTATAACCAAATAGGAGAATTCTCCCATACTCTGTCTGTTCTAATCTTGTAAAATCACCCTGTCTTATAAATCAACGACATACAAGGAGTATATTATGAAAAAGACAACCTATTTTTTGTTGGCAATTACTGTTTTTGTTCTGGTCTTTGCCTCTGCTTGTGGCGGCGCTGCAAAAGTTGAGCAGGCGCCTGCCTGCCAGTCTGCCTCTTGTGCCGCGCCTGAAGTTATGGATACTGTTGCGGGTGAAACTTATTGTGTAGATAAAATTCCCTACCAGAATATTAATGTTGTGCCTGGCACTACCTTTGAATCACTTGACGCAAAGGGTGAATTAAAATGTCAGGATAGCGGAACCACTGTCAATGGCAAAAACGTCATTACTTGTTCTGGCAAAGAACTGTGGACGTACGAACTTAAACTCGCCAATTCTGCCTGTCCGGCAAATACGCTTGCAACAGGCACAGGGCAATGTCAGGAAGGTTCAGGGTATGATGCCGCTCAAAATTGCTGTGCGCCCCTTGCCGCTGGCTCTGTGACGATCAAAGTGAATATGGGCGCCTGCCCGTAGGCGTTCTACAAAAAACAAAAAACACCACCCGCTGCGGGTGGTGTTTTTTGTTTCTCGCACTCAGACCGTAAAATCAAGCCGCAGGCGATCATCTTCTGTTGGTTCGTCAAGAATGCGGTTTTGATAGGCCCACAATCGCTGATACAAGCCGTGCTGCTCAATTAAATTGGCATGTTTTCCCCGCTCTACAATTTGCCCATGATTCATCACAATAATTTCATCCATGTTTTCCAGCCCCATTAATCGGTGAGTAATGAGCAGGGATGTTTTTTGTTTCATTATGCCAAATAAGGTTTCAAGCATTTGTTTTTCTGTCAGCGCATCCAGGTTGGCGGTTGGTTCATCTAAAATTAAAATTGGCGCGTTTTTAATAAGCGCGCGCGCAATTGCCAGACGCTGGCGTTCTCCACCTGAAAGCCGTAAACCCTGTTCTCCGATCATGGTATCGTAACCTTTGGGCAGGTTCATAATAAAGTTGTGAATTTGCGCAGATTGGGCGGCAGATTCAATTCTTTCCTGCGTGACTCGGCGGCTGGCAAATCTTAAATTCTCACGGACGGTGGTGTTGAAGAAGTAAGTGTTCTGTGAGACAAGCCCAATCTGCGATCGCACCCAATCTTGATTCAGCGACTGGAGCGAATCTCCGCTGAGTGTGATTTCCCCGGTTTCATACTCCCAGAAACGCAAGATCAAATTTGCCAGCGTAGATTTTCCCGCGCCGCTTGGTCCAACAATGGCTGTGGATGTAAAAGGCTGTAGGGCAATGGTGACATGCTGAAGGGCGGGCGTAGTTTGTTTGGGGTAGGTAAAAGAGAGGTCATTAATTAATATTACGTTATGATCGCCCGGCGCTTTTTGGGGGCTGCTTGCGGTTTGATCTTCATCTTTTACTTCTGGCTTTGTGTCTACCACTTCAAATAATTTTGTTGCCGCTTCATGTGATGCATTCCACATTTGCGCCGCCAGCGGCAGCGGAATGACCGCCTCAAATGCGGCAAAGGTCAGCAAGGTTAAAGATGCCAGCATTGGACCCGCAATGTTGCCAGCGCTTACTTGCGGAATGCTCAGAAATAAAATCGTCCACAAACCAAGATGCGTCAGCAGAGTGGTCAGGCTGGAGTGAAAGCCAGTGACTTGCGCCATGCGGCGTTGGGCTGCGCCATAATCCTGCCCGTTTTTTGCAATTTGCGCCAGCCGTTCTTCTCCGCGCCCGTAGGCAAGCAGGTCTGCCATGCCCTGAATGCCATCTACCAGGCGGGTATGCAGATCGGCGCGCAGGGCAATGGTTTGCTCTGCCGAGCGGCGGCTAAGAATTTGCGAGAGCATTGGCAGCACAAGCCCCAGGCTGATGAAAAACGTCAGAAAGGCAGCTGCAAGCGGCGGGTGAAAAGCGCCAAGAAAAACCGCCGTCAAAATTCCAACCACAATTGCGGTTAAAGGCGGTGAAACAACCCGCACATAAAAATTTTCCAGCGTTTCCACATCGCCAATAATGCGTGAGAGCAAATCCCCTGCGCGAAATTCCATCAGGCGGGCGGGGGCGAGCGGCTCAAGTTTTTGATAGAACCAGGCACGCAAATGGGCGAGCAGGCGGAAGGTAACATCATGCGAAACCAGCCGCTCAAAATAACGGGCAACTCCGCGCGTAATGCCAAAAAAGCGTACGCCAACCACAGAAACTCCCAAATCTGCGACCGAAGGGTGCAGTGCAGCCGTGGAAATAAGCCAGGCAGAAGATCCCATCAACGCTATGCTTGAGCCAATGGTCACTGAGCCAATTACAACAGAAAGCGCAACGCGATGCCAATTTCCCTCAAGAAACGAGAGTAAACGCGGCAGCACGGGCAATGGGGATGAATTTGCAACGGGTACTTGATCTCCGGCGGAAGGCTGAGAATTTAATGGGGAAGGTTTTGGCGCAGTCTCTGTAACTTGTTCGGTTTCAATTGGCGTTTTATAACTCGCAACTTGCATCGCATACGTTTTTACCATGCTGGCATATTCGCCATTAACGGCAAGAAGTTCGCGGTGCGTTCCCTGTTCAACAATGTGCCCCGATTGCAGCACAATAATCTGGTCAGATTGAAAGATGGTATTCAGGCGGTGCGCAATGGTAATACTGGTGCGCCCTTCCATTAATTTTTGGGTGGATTGTTCCAGCAGCGCTTCCGTTTCTGGGTCTAGGCTGGAGGTGGGTTCATCCATAATGAGAATGGGTGCGTCTTTGAGAAAGGCGCGCGCCAGCGCCAACCGTTGCGCTTGCCCACTGGAAAGCCGCGCACCACCTTCCCCCACGAGGGTTTCATATTTTTGCGGCAGTGATTCGATAAATTCGTGCAGGCTTGCTGCGCGCGCGGCGGCAGAAATTTCTTCATCGCTTGCGTCTATTTTGCCAATGCGAATATTTGCCGCGATGGTATCGTGGAAGAGGTGCGGCTTTTGCGGAACCCAGGCGATGGAAGAGCGAAAAATGAAAGATGAAGGCTGAAGGATGAATTTTCCTGACGTGGGTTGAATGAAACCGAGCAGGAGATTGGCAAGGGTGGATTTGCCCGCGCCTGTTTTTCCCACCAGTGCAATGTGCTGCCCGCGTTGGATGTTGATGTTGATATTTTCCAGAGCGGGTGTGGTTTCATTGGGGTAGGTGAAAAACACATTTTCAAGTTGAAGAGCCTGCTCTGAGCCTGTTGAAGGAGTGAACGTTGAAGGTTCTAAACCTTTTAACGTGTAACCTTCAACCTTCAACTCTGAGGCTGGCGTATCTAAAATTTCATAAATTCGCTTTGCGGCTGTGGTGCCGTTCATGCCGGCGTGAAACCTTGCGCCGAGCGCTCTGAGTGGCATATAAAATTCGGGAGCCAGCACCAGTAAAAAGAGCGCAGGTTGAAATTCCATTTTGGCGTACAGCAAGCGAAAGCCAATCTCCACTGCAATAACCGCCGTACTCAACGTGGCAAGAAGTTCCAATGCCAGCGCCGAAAGAAAGGTGATGCGTAGCACGCTCATAGTCGTATCACGAAATTTTTCACTGACTTGGGCAATGGTGTGCATCTGCGCTTTGGATTGCCCAAATAATTTAAGGGTTGTTAGCCCTTGCAGGCTGTCTAAAAAGTGCGCGCTCAGTAAACGCAGAGTTTCGTATTGGCGGTGTGTGACAGCCTCGGCGCCCTTGCCGATCAAAATCATAAAGAAGGGAATGAGCGGCGCAGTCAGCAGAAAGATAAAGCCAGAGAGCAAATCAATCGGAAAGACAAATACCAGAATGGAAATTGGAACCAGTGTGGTGATTACCAGTTGTGGTAAATATTGGCTGAAATAAGCATCCAATGCTTCAATGCCTTCCACGGCGGCGGCTGTTAATTCTCCTGTGCGTTGCTGGCGTGAGTAGGCGGGTCCCAGTTTGAGAATGTGCGCAAAAAGGCGGTTTCGTAAATCTGTTTTAATTTTGACTGCTACCGCATTGGCAGCAATTTCATTGAGCCAGGTCATTAACGCACGCCCGCCAATGGCAAGCAGCATCCATTGTAAAAGCCCAAGCGTTTGCATTAGGGATTGTTTTTGCAGGAAAACATTATTAATGACATTGCTCAGCAGCCAAGACTGCCAGATGGTTAGCAGTCCGGCTAAAAATCCAGAGAGAATGGTAATTAAAAGGGGAAGACGGGTATCGCGGGTAAGAGTTAAAAGTCTACGGTGCATGATTTTTTGACGGGAATAAAGTACATGTTGGAAGGTTGCTGGAAGGGTGAAAAACTCGCAAAGCGCTTATTTTTTCTTGCTCGATTTTATTTTGACATTTTTGAGATTTTCAGTAATTCTAAATTTAACAATTTCGCTTATCAGGGTTAAGGGGAGGGGTGTGTGAATTGGAAACTGCACAGAACCTTTTGCGCTTTTGTAAATTGTCAATTCATTTTTGAACGCTTCAATCCCGCTTGGCGCAGGGTAAAATCCAATATGATTTTTGAAGGCGGCAAAATGAACTAAATTTCCATTTAGAAAAAAAGTGGGTATACCATAACTAATTTTCTCTTGTGCGTCAGGCGCATTGGCTTTTATTGCAGCCCGTAATTCTTTTAGTATTTTTTGCGTTTCTTCAGGAAAGGTGGCAATGTACTCGTCAATTGAAGTAAAACCAAATTTATGGCTCTTCATAAATTATCCTTTTTTGATTCAAGGCGCAAGGTTGCTTTGGGCGATCTGGTGCGGCGGCGTTGGTAAAGGTATAAAAAACAAAGGCGGAGCGCTTTCACTCCGCCTTTGTTAAATCTAATAGACCAATGTTTTCTTGTCTGTGCTTATTCGTTTGCGGAACATGTAGTACGTCCAGCCTTGATAGGCAAGGACGATGGGAACAAAGATTAGCGCGATAACGCTCATTACGCCCAGCGTGTATTGCGAGGACGAGGCATTGTAGATGGTTAGTGACCAGTTGGGGTTGGTGGTTGAGAGCATCACGTTGGGGAAGGTCATTGAGAAGAATGTGATTTGGGTGAAGACGATGTTTAGCCCAACCATGATGAACGCCCACCCTTCCATCTTTTGATTAATGAAGTATCCCGCCAAAAAGAGAACAACGAGTGCGGTAATGGGCGCAATGCCTGGGTCAACGAAGCCGCGCGCCCAGAAGCCTGCAATGTAGGTGAAGATGCCAAGCGTAACATATAAGACTGTGGTGGCAACCCATATTTTTTTGGCAAAAACATTTACCCGTTCACGCAGTTCGCCTTCCAATTTTAGACCGAGGAAGTTTGCCCCGTGCAGCAGGAAAATGGCAACCGTGGTTAGCCCGCCGAGTAAGCCGTAGGGGTTGAGCAGGGTAAATAGGTTGCCGGTGAACATCATGTTTTCGTCAATCGGTACGCCGCGCGCCAGGTTGGCAAAAGCCGTACCCAGCAAAACAGATGAAAGGAAGGAGCCGATGGCAATCATCCAGTCAAAGCGGTTGCGCCAGGCGGGGGCGGCATCTTTGGAGCGATATTCAAAAGAGATACCGCGAATGATAAGCCCCACCAATAGCAGGAAGAGCGCCAGGTAAAAACCGCTAAACATGGTGGCGTACCAGTGTGGAAAAGCCGCAAAAGTGGCTCCACCCGCAGTTAAGAGCCAGACTTCGTTTCCGTCCCAAGTGGAGCCAATTGCGTTGATGATCGCGCGGCGTTCCACGTCTTTTTTGCCGAGGAAGGGCAGCAGCATTCCTACGCCGAAGTCAAAGCCTTCGAGGAAGAAGAAGCCGATCCACAGGACTGCAATTAAAACGAACCAAAGGATTTGTAAGAATTCGTAAGACATGTTGTTTCTCCGCGATTAATCTTGCGAGCCGATCAGCGCCGGGGCTACATCCACTGATTCGTGCATGGCAGCGTCTGGACCGGCAATGGCATATTTCTTCATTAGGTAAATCATGGCAACTGCCAGTGAACTGTAAACAGCCGTGTATCCGATGAGCGAAATCCACAGATCAACCACGGTTAAGTTAGGCGAGACGGCGTCTTGTACTTTTAGCAAGCCGTAGACGATCCAGGGTTGGCGACCCATTTCAGTTAGAATCCAGCCGCTGGCATTTGCTGCGTAGGGTAAGATCAATGCTCCGAAAGGCACCAGTTTCATCCATTTGGCGTTTTCATAATCTTTAAGGCGCGTAGCGTACAGGAACCATGCAGATGCGCCAATCATAATTAGACCAAATGCCATCATAATGCGAAACGTCCAGTAGGTGACAACCATCAGCGGGATGTAATTGCCGGGACCGTATTTCGCAACGGCTTGCGCCTGAAGTTCGTCAACGCCTTGTACTGCGCAGGTGAAGTTGTTACAGGCTAGGAAACTCATCACATAAGGGATGCGGATTGACCAAATTTCCTTCCTGCCGCTTAAGTCGCCGATGGTGAGTAAAGAGAACGCCGCAGGTTGTTCAGTTTCCCAAATGGCTTCGGTTGCGGCTAATTTCATCGGCTGGATTTCGCCCATGTATTGCCCCATGGTATGCCCGCCGAGGAAGACCAGTGAACTGGCAATTAAGCCTGTAATTGCGCCAATTTTGAAGGAGCGTTTGAAGAAGTCTATATTTTGTTTGCGGGTGAGATGATAGGCGCTTACCGCCAGAATCATAAAGGCTGCCATTGCAAGCCCGTCTGAAAGGGTATGCCAGACAAATATCCATGCTTTTTCGTTGGTAATCAGCGCAAAGAAATTCACCAATTCCAATCGCCCGTTGGCTTCATTGAAAACGTAGGATGCCGCAGGGGGCGCCTGCATAAATCCGTTGGCGATTAAAATCCAAACGGCAGACAGGTTGGAGCCAATGGCTGCCAGCCAGATCGAAGCCAGGTGAACTTTTGCCGACACTTTTCCTTCGCCAAAAATCCAAATGCCCAGGAAGGTGGATTCCATAAAGAAGGCGACCAATGCTTCAATTGCCAACGGTGCGCCAAAAATATCGCCGACATAGCGCGAATATTCAGACCAATTCATGCCGAACTGAAATTCCTGCACAATGCCGGTGACTACGCCAATTGCAAAGTTGATCAGGAACAATTTGCCCCAGAACTTTGCCATCTTGTTCCATGTTTCATCTTGTGTTTGGTAATAACGGGTTTGAAAATATGCCACATACCACCCCAAGCCCAAGGTTAGCGGGACAAAAAGCCAATGGTACACAGTGGTTAGACCAAATTGCCATCGTGATAATGTTACTACATCCATAATTTATTCTCCAAAAGTGATTTTGAATATATTGAACACGGTTATTTTTTGCGCTTTTTTCTTGCGTTTAAGACCGCTAAGGCATAAAGAAAATGCTCTAATCTTCGTGATTTTGATGGGTTTAACTTCTTGTAAAAGTTGCATGAGGTTCTATTTATAGATGTGTCTATTGCCCAGAACTTACATTGTTGTAAAGAAACATCACTGCACATCAACTGGGATCTAGAGGACAATTCTAATCCGCATCAATCAGAATTGTGATTGATATGGACTAATTAAACCCCTAATATTGATGTAAATTGTCAATGATTGCCCGTATTGTACAAGTTATTAGGTCTAATGCAATAGGATTAACATCATAATTATAATGTGACAACCGTTTTGGCTTTTTAAGCAGAGTAAAGTAACCAGATAAAATTACTTCTTGCAAAATCTGATTGACGTTGGTATACTGCCACCCATTATGAAATTCGTGTTCGCGCACAGTCACCACAGTCATCATCATATTCCCTGCAAGACCGGGAGATTCTTTGCGCGTGCCTGAACTCAATTAACAGGTTTGTGTGCTTTGTGTTATCACCCCGGTCATTGATCGGGGTTTTTGTTTTTTTGGCTGCGGGCTTTAGCCCGTTTGAATATCATTTTTTCATAAAAGGATCGTTTATGCTTTCACAACAAAATATTCGTTTTT
>DYML01000065.1:14184-16960 GCA_020721605.1 Anaerolinea thermophila | reverse complement strand
TTCGTTTCTACTGGCGAGGTGCAATTATATGCATTCCCTTCACCCTGTCAAGACCTTAACTCAACACCCAACCTTAAAATATCGCCTCTC
Source organism: Anaerolinea thermophila (assembly GCA_020721605.1). Classification (GTDB taxonomy): domain Bacteria; phylum Chloroflexota; class Anaerolineae; order Anaerolineales; family Villigracilaceae; genus Villigracilis. The sequence continues at coordinate 16,870 of DYML01000065.1, read as the reverse complement.
TCCGGTAACGACATTGACCACCCTCAATCCATCTCCCTCCGCCCTGATAACGCCCGCAATAACGTGATCTGATCCGCATACTCTAACTCGCTGCCTACCGGTAACCCCCGCGCAAGGCGGGTGACGTGAACGTCGAACTGCTTCAACTGCCCCTGCAAGTATTGCGCAGTCGCATCGCCTTCCATACTGGGATTGGTGGCGAGAATGATTTCCTTCACTCCCCCGCTGGCAACGCGAAAAACCAACTGCTTGATCTTCAAATCATCGGGACCAACGCCTTCGATGGGAGACAAAACTCCCTGCAAGACATGATATTTGCCGTGAAATCCAGCCGTACGTTCAAGCGCCAGAACATCCAGCGCCTCTTCAACGACACAAATGAGCGAGCCGTCACGCTTGGATGATTCACAAATCTCACAGCGTTCGCGCCCTGCCTCGGTAAAGTTAAAACACTCCTGACAAAAAGCAGTGTTGACCTTGAGATTCGCGAGCGCCACAGACAAATCCAGGGCGACATCTTCGGATGCGCGCAAAAGATAGAACGCCAGCCGTGACGCGGACTTGGGTCCGATACCTGGGAGACGTTCCAAGGCGATGATGAGGGATTGAATGGATTCGGGGAGGAGCATAAGCGTTGAGCATTGAACGTTAAACGTTCAACGCTAGAACGGCAGCCCCGCCGAGAGCGGACCAAGCCTCTGGTTGGCGAGTTCGCGGGATTGATCGAGTGCCATGTTGACGGCAGAGAGGACGAGGTCTTGCAGCATCTCAGCGTCTGCATCCTTCAACAATTCAGGGTCAATGACCACTTCATGACACTTCTGGTCGCCTGTCATGGTGACTTTGATCGCACCGCCGCCTGCGGTTGCAGTGACCGTCTCATCGGCAAGTTTGGCTTGCGCTTCTTCCATTTGCTGTTGCAGTTTTTGAATCTGCTGCATCATTCCGCCCTGCCCGCCCATTGCGGCGGGTCCTTTGTTGAATCCTTTTGCCATACGTTAGTCTCCTAGTTGAATAGTTAGTATTAATGTGAATAGTGAATAGGTTAGCGCAAAGATTTAATCCGAGAGTCCTGAATTACTACTCACCAATCACCAGTCTCAATCCGTATCCACCACTTCGCCGCCATGTTGAATGGCAGCGGCGACCATGCCGTCCTGGGCAACGTTGGCGGGGATTTTGCCTTTGGCGTTGGATACCGCGCAATGGACAGATAAGTCCACATGGAAATTATCTTTGATCAGTTTTTGGATGATTTCAAGTTGGTCTGGTTTGTTCAGTTTTTCAACCAGCACATCACTGGCGAGTCCGAGGACGAGGGTTTTGCCCTGCACGTCAATCATCTTAACTGAGTTCATCAGTGCACCGAGGTTTGCCTGCACTTTGGGCAGGGAGGCAGCGAGATGTTTCCAGGCTTTGATGATGTCGCCTGCGTTGATGGCGGGCGATTCGACTAGAGCAGGATTCGGCGCCTCGACTACGCTCGACGCGGAAGAAACAGATTGGGAAACAGAATCAGGCTGGGGCGGAGTCGGTCGCGCGGCGATTTGGGGGAGGACGGCTGGGGCGTCCACCACTTCCGCGAGGGCAAGTTCAATGCTCAGGGAGGGCTGCCATCCGCCGCGCAAATCCGTCGCCGCGGTGTTGAAGATTTTCATCATCCGTAAAACGTCTGTGGCGCTGAACGATTTCGCGTGCGAGTCCATTTGCATTTTGACTTCGCGGGTGGCTTCAACCTGTTCGATATTGCCCATTTGAATCAGCATGAGACCGCGCAGATATTCGACAATTTGACGGGCAAGCGAGCGCGGGTCGGCGCCAGAGTCGAGGGCGCGGTGGATGGTTTCGAGTCCGCGCGCGGGCTGACGGTCGAGGACGGAGTTCATCACATCCAACACGGTTTTGCTGGTGGCGGTGCCGAGAACGGATTGCGCGAGGGCAAGCGTGATCTTCGTGCCTGTGGAGGCGAGTTGGTCGAGCAGCGATTGGGCGTCTCGCATTCCGCCCGCAGCTTGACGGGCAATGAGAATCAGGGCTTCGTCGTCGGCGGTGAGGCTTTCGGCGGCGACGATGGTTTTGAGGTTGGCGACGATTTCGTCCACTGGCACGCGGCGGAACTCATGCCGCTGGCAGCGGGATAAAACGGTGGCGGGGATTTTATGAATTTCGGTGGTCGCCAAAACAAAGATGGCGTGCGGCGGCGGCTCTTCGAGGGTCTTGAGCAGCGCGTTGAATGCGCCGCCAGACAGCATGTGAACTTCATCCACCACGTAAACTTTATATTTCCCCTGCGAGGGAGAGAAGTTTATTTTTTCGCGCAAATCGCGGATGTCGTCCACGCCGTTGTTGGAGGCGGCGTCAATCTCTATCATATCCATGAAGCGATTTTCATTGACCGCTTTGCAATTTTCACATTCGTTGCAGGGACGTTTAGCGGGGTCTTCGTTGAGGCAGTTGACCGCTTTGGCAAGCAGACGCGCCACGGTGGTTTTCCCCGTCCCGCGCGGACCCGCGAAAAGATAGGCATGACCGACTCGGTCTGCTTTGATGGAGTTGGTGAGCGTCTGGACAACGTGGTCTTGTCCGATGACGGTGTCCCATCCTTTGGGGCGGTACTTACGGTAGAGGGCTTGGGTCATTTAGTTACCAGTGAATAGTAATCAGTAATCAGTAATCAGTAATCAGT
>DYML01000065.1:0-14084 GCA_020721605.1 Anaerolinea thermophila | reverse complement strand
AGTAATCAGTAATCAGTAATCAGTAATCAGTTTTATAAAGCTAAAGTAATTTTGTGAATTCATCAATACTCAATCCAGACTGACGGATGATGGCGCGGAGTGTGCCGCGATCCAGCTCCTTGTGATCTGGGACGACCAACTGTCCAAATGGGTTGTCACGGCGCAAAACCATATGACTGCCTTCCTGACGTTTGAGGTAAAAGCCAGCCTTGCCTAACGCTTTTACACACTCACGCCCTGAAATTCTTGGCAGTCCACTCATACGGCAACCACCATTGCGTCAAAATGCTCTTCTGGAACAGGCAAGCCATCTTCTTCAAGCGCGGCGATATAAACGTGAATGGCTTCCTTGATGTTTGAAACCGCTTCTTCGCGGGTTTGTCCCTGACTGAGACAACCAGGCAGGCTGGGACATTCTGCGATGAAATAGCCATCTTCTCCAGAGTAAATAATCACTTGTCGCATATTAACCTCATTTACGGAACGCGATACACAGCCCTCAGGTTGCCCTGTGCGTCGAAGAGGCGGGCATTTTCACCTGAACCCCATACGGCTTCGCCTATGCCCCAATAGAGGTCAATGACGGTATCTGTACCGATGGCGGTGTGAACCTGGACTGCTCCGTTTGGATACAACGTGAGTTTCGGGAACTTGAAGATATTGCCGTCCTCGTCTTTGAGCTGCCACGCCGCCAAATCCAGTTGACCTTCGCCCTCGAACTTGACGACGACGATTTCGGAACCCAGCGTCCCCGCGCCCACCACACTGCTGATTTTGACGGGAATATCGGTCTGGGGGTTGAGCGTGGAAACTGGCTCGGCGTTGCTGCTGATAGATACCGACTGCGAAACCACGGACAAACTGGCACGGTAATTGCGGTCATACCAGAACAGGATTCCGCCCGTCACCGTGGCGGAGACAAAGATATTCAGCAACAGGTAGTAGAACAGTTTACGGCGATCCATGATAATTTGTATGATAGCACAAAACGGTTGAAGGTTGGCAGGTTCGAAAATTGCAGGTTAAAAGTTATTTGGTCATGGAAATTGCAACCCAATCGCCCATTTGGCGGGTTTCGCCTTTTTTGAGTCCTTTGGCTTCTCCCGCCGCGATGACATTTTCTGCCTGATGGTCGAGGATTCCGCTGAGGATAATTTCGCCGCCCGCTTCGACCAAACCTGCAAGTCCTGCGTCAAAAAGGCGGATCAGAATGGGAGCAAGGATGTTTGCCACCACCAGCGGCGCGGACTTGAACTCAAAATCGCCGCGCAGGATTTCGGTCACAGAACCCTGCCCCAGAATCAACTCATCCCCGACTTCGTTCAGATCGGCATTCTCGCGCGAGTTTTTGACCGACTCGATGTCAATATCCACGCCGAGGACTTTTTCCGCGCCGAGTTTAAGGGCGGCAATGGAGAGGATTCCAGAGCCGCAGCCGACATCAATCACAATTTTCGATTTACGATTTACGATTGTCGATTTTTCCATCAACGCCAAGCATAACTGCGTGGTGGGGTGTGTGCCTGTGCCAAACGCCATGCCAGGATCAATTTTGATCGGGATGCGCTGCGGGTCGGGGGATTCCAACCAGGCGGGGAGAATCAAGAGTCGCTGTCCGATGAGAATCGACTTGTAGTTTTGCTTCCAGGCTTCCATCCAATTTTGGTCGGCGATTTGCTTGTAGGTGGGAGTCGGCACGGGGGTAATCATCCCCAGGTAGAAAAGTGACTCTTCGAGCTTTTGCCGCGTCTCTTCGAGATTGTCATCCACCTCCAAATAAGCGCGGACGGTGATGGGACCCGTTGCCGTGCCTTCGTCTTCTTCATCCAAAAATTTTACGCCCTGTTCGGTCATCACGCCGTTGGGCGCAAAGCGGGCAAAAACATCGGCAACAGATTCGGCGAGTTCGCCGTTTACGGTCAGGGATACTTCAAGCCAGTTCATGTTCAATCTCCAATTATTTTTTTTCGGCGCGATAAAATTTAATTTCAGCTTTCTCAAGTGTGACCATGCCTGCTTTAATATGCGGGTCAATGAGGTCGAGAAATTTTTCGAGGTTTTCTTTTGTGTCCACAATTTCGACAATAATGGGGAGGTCTTCAGAGAGGCGCTCGATCTTAAAGGTTTGAATCACGCGCGTATTTGCACCGAAGCCCATAATTCCGCGCAAGACGGTTGCGCCAGCAAGTCCCTGATCGCGGGCTTGCAAAACAAGCCATTCGTAGAGCGGCTTGCCTGCGTATTTATCTGATTCGCCGATGAAAATACGCATGAGAGAGCCTTCTTCCGGTAAATGCATGATTACCTCCAAATCAAATACGAGACAGTGCGACCCAGCCAAACCGCCAACAACCCTAAAATCACGTTTGCGCCGACATTGGCAAAGGCGTTCATCATTTGGCTGTCGCGCATCAGATTGAGGGTTTCATTGCCAAAGGATGAGAAGGTTGTAAATCCGCCGAGAAAGCCTGTGAAAACAAACAACCGCGATTGAGTTGTGAACACGCCGCGATCTTCGGCGAGTTGGGCAAGAAAGCCGATGATAAAGCAGCCCATTAAATTGACGGCAAACGTGCCGTAGGGAAAATCTATACTTTTGGAGGCTTGCTGAACGTATCCGCTGGCGAGGTAGCGCAGAATGGAGCCAATGAAGCCGCCGATACCGACGAGGAGGAGGTTGGTCATGGGTTGGGTGGTAACTGGTTTTAAGAGATTGCGCCGCTTGCAACTTGCCTGATGAGGTCTTTTTCAGCCAGAAGCATTTTAGGCAGGTCGTTCACGTCAAAGTATTTCATCTCGGAGATTTCGAGCGACTCGCGGAATTCGCCGCTAATAATTTTACACAAATAAACGATGGTGATGTGATGATCTTCCTTTGCGCTGACGGCGGTGAGTAATTTTTTAATTTGGATTTTCATCCCAGTCTCTTCCAAAAATTCACGGAGCATTGCATCGGCGGGCTGTTCGCGGTGTTCCAAGCCGCCCGCGGGGATGCCCCATTGCCATTTTCGATAGGTATGTTTGAACAAAAGAACACGTCCCTGCTCGTCAAAAATGAGCGCGGCAACGGCGGCACGGAATCTGGGTCGCACCAGTTTTGCGGCGAGGAAATGCACCCAAATTGGAAGCGCGCGCCACAAACGCAGGAGAAGTTTCATCACGTCATTATAAACGACGAAGGACGGTAGCCCGTCTCGCATCGTGTGCAAGCAAAGGGTGTCAACGTAGACTGAAAAATCGCCTGATTTTGCTCGAAAGCATGTTTTGCATACTCACCTTGCATCTTGCGCCATCCATTATCCAAAACAAAAACGAGCAGATTTTCATCCACTCGTCACTTCTCACTTTTTACTTCTCACTTCTCTCACCCCCCAAAGGCATCATTCAACCAATCCAAAAAGCCTTTCTCCTGCGGTTTGACCGATGTTCCCAAACTCTCCGCCAGTTTCTCGAACAACTCGCGCTGTTCTTTGCTGAGTTTCTGCGGAATTGCCACATTCACCATCACAACCTGATCGCCGCGATTTTTACTGCGGACATGCGGTACGCCTTTGCCTTTGATGTGAAAAATTTTACCTGGCTGGGTGCCGGCAGGAATATGCAATTTTTCATCGCCATCCATGGTTGGAACCTGCACCTCGGCGCCGAGTACGGCTTGCGCTACGTTAATATCCAAATTTAGCAAAATATCATTGTCGCGGCGTTTAAAAAATTGGTGCGGCTTTACGTCCAACACCAAAAACAGGCTGCCGCTAGGACCACCAAATGCGCCGGGTCCGCCCTCGCCAGTCAGCCGAATTTGCGTGCCAACGTCTACGCCGGCAGGAATTTGCACCTTCTTTTTAATTTGCTTGTGTTCCAGCCCTGTGCCACGGCAAACCTTGCAGGGGGATGAAATCATTTGACCGCGCCCATTACAAGTAGGGCAGGTTGCGCTTTGCACCATTTGACCCAAAAAGGTCTGGCGCACCTGACGAACCTCTCCCTGCCCGTTACAGGATGTGCATTTTGTCGGCGAGGTGCCAGGCTCTGCCCCAGAGCCGCCGCAAGCGGAGCAGGTCTCTTCGCGCTGAAATTGAATTTCTCTTTCAACGCCAAAAACTGCATCCTCAAAGGTCAGGGCAATTTGCATTTGCAGGTCACGCCCACGGCGGGGTGCATTACGCGCCTGACGGCGCCCGGAAGAAAAGCCAAAGCCGCCGAGAATTTCTTCAAACAGGTCGCCAAAGTCTGCCGAGTAGTCATGCTGAAAGCCGCCCATGCCGTTTAGCCCTTCTTTGCCAAAGCGGTCATAACGCGCGCGCTTGTCCGAATCTGAAAGCACGCCATAGGCTTCGTTGATCTCTTTAAATTTTTCTTCGGCGTGTTCTTCCTTGCTCACGTCGGGGTGATAAACGCGCGCAAGTTTGCGAAAGGCGGCTTTGATCTCGTCATCGCTGGCGGTTTTTTGAATACCAAGAACTTCGTAATAGTCTCGATTGCTCATCTTTACAAACGTTAAACGTTGAACGTTTAACGTTACTCCTTCACTTCGCCATCCACAACTTCAGGGTCGGCATCTGGCGTGGGCGCAGATTCTGATTCGGCGCCGTTTGCAGCCTGCCCCTGTTCGTAGACAGCGCCGCCAATTTTTTGAATCGCCTGTCCCAGCGCTTCGCTGGCGGCTTTGATCTTCTCTACATCTTCGCCTTGCGCGGCAGATTTGGTTTCCGCAATCTTGGTTTCGATCTCGCTGCGGATTTCGGGCGGCACTTTATCTCCAAATTCACGAATGGCTTTTTCGGCGGCGTATGCAGTGTTATCGGCATGGTTGCGCGCTTCAATTAAGTCTTTGCGCTTGCGGTCTTCATCAGCGTGCGCCTCGGCATCTTTGCGCATGTTCTCCACTTCGCTGTCACTCAAGCCGGAAGATGCGGTGATGGTAATGTGCTGTGATCGTCCGGTGGCTTTGTCTGCCGCGCTGACTTTCATAATGCCGTTGGCGTCCACATCGAAGGTGACTTCAATTTGAGGCACGCCGCGCGGTGAGGGTGGGATTCCATCGAGGGTGAATCTGCCAAGCGATTTGTTGTCACTTGCCATGGGGCGTTCCCCCTGCAAAATATGAATTTCGACCTGAGTTTGACTGTCTGAGGCGGTGGAAAATACCTGCGAGCGGCGGGTGGGGATGGTGGTGTTGCGTTCAATTTGAGCCGTGGCAACGCCGCCCAAAGTTTCAATGGAAAGGGTCAAGGGGGTCACGTCTAGCAGCAGAATATCTTTGACTTCGCCCGCAAGCACGCCGGCTTGAATTGCCGCGCCAATTGCCACAACTTCGTCGGGGTTAACGCCTTTGTGCGGGTCTTTGCCAAAGAAGGCGCGCACGCGGTCTTGAATGGCAGGCATACGGGTCATGCCGCCGACGAGTACAATTTCGTCAATGCCGCCGGCGTTCAGCCCGGCGTCTGTTAGGGCTTGTTTTACAGGGGCAATGGTACGATCCACAAGGTCGGCGGTAATTTGCTCCAGTTTGGCGCGGGTCATGGTCATCACCAAATGTTTGGGACCGCTGGCATCCGCTGTGAGGTAGGGCAAATTAATTTCAGTTTGCATCATGGTCGAAAGTTCGATCTTGGACTTTTCAGCGGCTTCCTTCAAACGCTGCAACGCCTGGCGGTCATTATGCAGGTCTATGCCGTTATCTTTTTTGAAGGTTTCGATCAGGTAGTCCATAATGCGCAAGTCAAAATCGTCGCCGCCGAGGAAGGTATCTCCGCTGGTGGCGCGAACTTGGAAGACACCTTCGCCCACGTCCAAAATAGAGACATCAAATGTGCCGCCGCCGAGGTCGTAGACCACAATGACTTCATTTTTCTTTTTGTCCAACCCATACGCCAAAGAAGAGGCGGTTGGCTCGTTGATAATGCGCAGCACTTCCAAGCCTGCAATTTTGCCGGCATCTTTTGTGGCGTTGCGCTGGGCATCGTTGAAGTAGGCTGGCACGGTAATGACGGCTTGTGTGATAGGTTCGCCGAGGTAGGCTTCGGCATCCGCTTTCATCTTTGCCAAAATCATTGCCGAAACTTCGGGCGGGGAGTAATCTTTGTCGTCTAATTTGACGCGCACGTCTCCATTTTCTGCTGCGGTTACGGCATACGGCACGCGTTTTTGGGTATGCGCCACCTGGGCGTCATCTGCCTTGCGCCCCATAAAGCGTTTGACTGAAAAAATGGTGTTGTTTGGGTTGGTGATGGCTTGGTTGCGAGCCACGCGCCCCACCAGGCGCTCGTGATTTTTGTTAACTGCCACCACCGAAGGGACAAGCCGTTCCCCTTCAGCCGATGGAATGACAATGGGTTCGCCGCCGCTCATCACCGCCGCCACCGAATTTGTCGTGCCAAGATCAATGCCAATAATTTTACCCATGAAAACTCCTATGAATATGTCATTGCGAGGAGGGCGTTTTACCCGACGAAGCAACCCCACGCTTATGAGGAGATTGGTTCGAGCGAAAGCGCATTACCCTCGCAATGGCATGATAATTTACTGCGCCACCCGTACCAACGCAGGTCGAATGACGCGCTCACCCAGCATGTAGCCATCTTGCACCACGTCAATAATGTGTTCGCTTTCAACTTCTTCTGAAGGTTCGTGCGTAATTGCTTCGTGAAAGTTTGGGTCGAAGGCTGCGCCCCTGGCTTCAATCCGTTTTACGCCTTCGCTTTCCAAAATATTTTGGAGTTTACGCGCAATCAGTTCTATGCCGCTTGCCCAGGCGTTCTCGGCGGGGCGGTTTTGCAAGGCGCGTTCCAGGTCGTCTAGCGCGGGCAATACTTTTTTGATAATATCGCCCTTCATGCTGGCATAAGTCAATTCGTTGTCGCGTTCAATGCGCTTGCGGTAATTTTGAAATTCCGCTTGCGATCTTGCCCAGCCATCTTTATATTCAGATATTTTGGATTCAGACTCTGCCAGGCGAACTTGCAAGGCTTCCATCTCGGCTTTGAGCGGGTTTTCGGCGGCGGGTGCGGTTTCGGCGGCAGGCTGAGATTTGGTTACTTCTTCTTCTGATTTGTGCTTTTTTTTATCGGTCATACTCTCACTCTTGGGGGGAAATAATTGAAGATGAAAGGTTGGGCGTTGGCATTTCTTAATTCCCAATCTCTTTATTTATTGATTCGCAATATTATCATTGACCAGGTTGCTCAACAGCCCAGCCACATAGCGCACGGTGGGAATGGTGCGTGCGTAAGACATGCGCATGGGTCCCAAAACGCCCAGCATTCCTGTGGAAAGCCCAGGGGCGCCGTAGCGGGCGATCACCATGGAGCATTGACGAAGTTCCTGCCAGCCGCCTGCGCCGCCAATTAATACCTGCAAGCCGCCCACGCTGCTATTGCTGGAGGCGCGCGCCAGCATTCCTTGTAAAGTTGATCTTTCTTCAAAGAGCCGCATTGCCCAGCGCGCTTCGTCTGATTCGGCAAATTCGGGTTCGCCCAAAACGTTGGTTAGCCCGTCTGTGTAAATTTCGCCCGAAGCGCTTTCAGAGGTGCGTTTCATATCCTGCCACAAGAGGGTGATGATGTCTTGTTCCAGAGCGTCTACGCGGGAGGTGAGGGCTGCAATGGCTTGGATGGAGAGACCAAACAATAACGAGTTGAGATGCGCAGCCGCCTGGCTCAGGCGGGCTTGGGGAACAGGTTCGGCTAGGGTTAAAACCTGCTGATTCACTTCGCCGCCTTCCATCACAATCACCATCAAAACCTGCCGTCCCTGGGTGGAGATCAATTCGATATGTTTGAAGCGGATGGTTTCGGCGTGCGGCGCTGTCACCAATGAAACGCCCTGCGATTGGTGCGCCAGGACTGAAGCGGCGAGTGTCATCCATTGTTCCACATCGGGCGGCGATTGGAAAAATTGATGCGAGATGGTGTTTTGCACCGAGGCGGGCAATTCTGCTTTGTGCAGTAGTTGCTCAACAAAGATACGGTAGCCCTCTTCGGCGGGGACACGCCCGGCGGAGGTGTGAGGCTGCCGCAGGTAGCCCATTTCGGTCAGCGCCGACATTTCATTACGCACGGTGGCGGGGCTTAAGTCAAGGTGAAAGTGTTCCACCAGCCGTTTGGAGCCAACGGGCTGCGCCGTCTCAATGTAATCACGAATGAGAAGCAGGAGGATGGTTCGCTGTCTTTCGGTAAGTTCGAGCATGGCTTTGCAAGTCTACATGCGAAAATGGAGAGCGTCAATAAGAGGAGTGTAAGAGTTTGCATAAAAAGAGGAAAGACTTGCGATGCAGTCTTTCCTCTTTTTATGTTTTAGATGGCAAGCCGTGTTTTAAGGAGGCGGCAGCGGGCGCCAGGCGGGGTCAAAATCGTCAAAGGTGACATCTTCGGTAATGCGCGCCTGATTTGCGCCAGAGGAGGTGGAGTAAAGCACATGATAGCCGCGATCTCCGCCGCTTTCGTAGGCAATCCAAAGTCCATCGGGGGAATAGTCTACATCTTCCACAGAAAGCACGCGCATAGACATTTGCACAGCGGGCAGGTTGGCGCCGACTTTAAGCGAAAGCAGGTTGGGGAAGGTAAATTCGGTTGCGCTGCGCTGACTAAAGAGGATGTAGTTGCCGTCGGGCGTCCAAATGGGGTGTTGATTGGAAAGTACGTCTCCGCTCGTAAAAATTTGCTTTTCATTTGCGCCGAAATTGCTCATCACCCACAATTCGTATGCGGCAATTCTTTGGTAGGAATAAACAATTTGGCTGCTGTTTGGCGCCCAAGCCGCCTGACGGGCAGCGGTGTTCACTACAGAATCCACCAAGCGGCGGATGGAACCGCCCTCAACTTTGTAGGAATAAATCTGCATGTACCCATCGCGCATGGATGTAAATGCAATATATTTTCCATCGGGCGACCAGGCAGGTTCAAAATCTCCGCCGCCGGGCGCGGTGGGTAGGGGCTTCAAGCCAGAGCCATCTGCATTGATAATAAATAAACTGGAATCGGGGTAGTTATCTTTCTTAATGGCGCAAGGCGAGATGAACACCAGCCTGCTGCCATCCGGCGACCAAGATGGCTGGCAAGCGCCGCCCGACATATTGGTAATGGCGGCGGCTTGATCGCCCAAAATATTGGTTAGGTAAATTTGAGAAATGCCTGTGCGGGTTGAGGCATACGCAATTTGTAGATAGTCTGCCCCAATGGGTGTTGGACTGCCCGCCGTAGTAATGGGAAGAACGGCAGGCTGTGTTTCGGTGGGCAGAATTTCACTTGTGGCTGTTACCGCAGGGATATGATCAATGGGTACAATTTGAGTCACCGAGGTATTCGGCGCGGGCATGGCGGTTGCGGCAGCAAAAGAGGGAATCAACAAACGGCGCACAGCGTTGGGGAAGAAAAGCAGAGCGCCAAGCATTGCCACACCAAAGACCGCCAAAAGTGCAATCAAAACAGAACGTGTGCGGCGGCGGCTGCGCTCCAGTTGCTTTTTGCGTGGAGAAACAAAAGGGTAGTCTTCCGGCGGCGTGGACTGCGGCACAGCAGTAGATGCGTTTTTGGGGTCGCTTTTTCTTTCTTCCGCTGAAGGCGGCGGTGCAATGGTATAAGAGCCAAGCAATTGCTGGGTTAAAGATTTGGAATTAAGCAGGGCAACCTTAAATTCATCTGCGGACTGAAAGCGGTCGCCTGGGTCTACTTCCATTGCTTTTTCAATGGCGGCGGCAAGGTGGCGCGAAACCTCAGGGTTTCGCTTGCGCAGCGGTGTCAGTTGAGCGTTGTCCATCGCCCGCGCAAGACCGTCTTCGGGGATTATCCCCGTCAGCGCTGCGTACAGTGTGGCGCCCAATGAGTAAATATCGGTGCGCGTGTCTGTGCGTGCCGTGCCATATTGCTCAGGGGGAGAGTAACCCGGCGTCATGGCGCGCGCGCCAGTGGTCGTTGCCTGATTGCCCTGATAGACTTTGGCAAGCCCAAAATCTACCAAAAAAATATGTCCATCGGGTGAAATTTTTACATTGCCCGGTTTTATGTCTCGATGCAAAATGGGAGGCTTGCGCGAATGCAGGTAAGAGAGGGCGTCACACATGGCGGCGCCGATTGAAATGACCTCATCTTCAGGCAAAATGCCAACCCGTTCCATGCGCTGACGCAAATCTTCGCCTTCGATGAAATCCATGACGAGATATTGCCCCTCTCCCGCAATTACAAAATGGTCCGATACGCGCGGCAGGTTGGGGTGCCGAATATTTGCCAGAATCACTGCTTCAAGCCGAAATTGGCGGGCATATTCTTCGGTGGTAAACAGGTTTTCTTTCACCGCCACATCCACGCTTAAGTTTTGATCAATGGCGTGATAGACCGATCCCATGCCCCCTTGACCGAGATTCTCAAGAATCTGATAGCGATTGTGTAGGAGAGTTTCGTGTTCGAGAATCATCAGATGGATATTCTACCCCAATGAGCGGCGGCTTTCATTTCTATTTTATTTCAAATGGGGATGTGTTTGTTAAATGTCAGACCTCTTGCTGTCAGTTTTTTTAAGGCGCTTTGGCAAGAGGTCTAAAAATGAGCAAGTTATTCGGCAATCGGTCGCCAGACTGGGTCAAAATCCAGACCAAGATCAGAGGTAATGCGAATGTTGTTTGCGCCTGTAACCGTCATGTAGTAGATGTCGTTGTTCTCGCTTTCAGATTCGCCTTCGTATAAAAGATAAAACCCATCGGGCGAGTATTGCACATCTTCAATTGAAATGACGTTCAGTTGTAAAAACGAGCCTTGCTCCGCCGTGCGGTCAGAAGCGGAGACGCTCATTAAATACGGGAAACAGAATTTGGTGGCGCAGCGTTGATTAAATAGAATCAACTGCCCATCAGGCGACCAACTGGGGAGGTAGTCGGTTAGCGCTACGCCGCTGCGGACAATCTGCTTTTGTTCGGTGCCGTCTGCGTTCATCAACCAAAGTTGATAGACCCCAAAGCGATTGACTGCGTACGCAATCTGCGAGCCATCTGGCGACCAGGCAGGCTGCCGAGATTCAACGCCCTTCATGCCTTTTGTGATCTGAGTCACTGCGGCGGGGTCTTCCACGCTGATGGTGAAAATTTCCATTTGCCCGCTGCGCAGGGAAGTAAATGCAATGGAACTGCCATCGGGAGACCAGGCGGGGTCAAAATCGCCGCCAGGGACTGTGCCAATCGGCGTCAGGTTGCTGCCATCTGCATTGATTAAATACAGGCTGGCGCTGTAATAGATGTCGTCCATGCCTTTACAAGGCGAGGTGAAAACCAGTTTTGCGCCATCGGGAGACCAGAAAGGCTGGCAGGCGCCCTCTGGCATATCTGTCAATTGAACCGTATCTGCGCTTGCAAGGTCTGCAAGGTAAATCTGCGGCAGACCAGCGCGGTCTGAAGCGTATGCAACTTGCCCAGATTTTCCAATGGGTGTACCCGTCAGCACAACAGGGGGGGTGGCAGATTCCGCCGAAGCCGCAAGCGGCAGAATCTGAGTTGCGGCGGCGGGCAAGGCTGTAGAGGTTGGCGGGGCTGTCATAGTGGCTGTAGCCGTAAATGTAAGCGGAGCCAGGGTGGCGGTAGGCTCCGCCGTGAATGTTTGCGTGGGCAGCGCAGAAGGTGTGACCGAAGGCGTAACTGTGCTAGTTGGTGCAAGAAACGGAATTGCGTTGCGGAAAGTGGCGGGCAAAATTCCGGGCGACCAAAAAGACAACCCCGCCGCAGAGAATAAGATCAAAATAAATAAAAAGCGCAGCAGGGCAGCATGGCGTTTGCGCTCCCGCTCCTTCTGTTTTTTTAGTGGTGATACAAAAGGCTGATCTTCGGCAGAAACTGGCGCAGGTACGGGTCCCACAACGGGTGGTCGGGGAGTTTTTTCTTTGGCTGCCCGCGCCGAATCTATCGAATCGTTCGGGTCGTTAGGCAAAAAATCTTCAGCAGGCGGCGGGGCAACCACATGGCTGCCCGGAACTTGCTGGGTTTTGGAACTTGATCCAAGTAATGCTTTTTTAAACTCTTCCGCGCTCTGAAAGCGGTCGCTTGGGTCAATTGCCATTGCCTTTTCAATGGCGCTGGAAATGCGGCGCGAGACCTTGGGGTTGCGCTTGCGCAGCGGAGTTAATTGGGCGTTATCCATTGCGCGCGCCAGACCGTCTTCTGGGATAATGCCGCACAGGGCGGCGTACAAGGTGGCGCCCAAAGAGTAGAAATCGGTGCGCGGGTCGGTGCGCGCTGTGCCATATTGCTCTGGTGGAGAGTAGCCAGGCGTCATGGCGCGTGCGCCGGTTGTGGTAGCCTGGTTATTGCCCTGATAAACCTTCGCCAGCCCAAAATCCACCAAAAAAATATGACCCTCTGGTGTGATCTTGACATTGCCTGGCTTAATATCACGATGCAAAATGGGCGGCTTGCGGGTGTGCAAATAAGCCAGCGCATCACAAATTGCTGCGCCGATCTGGGTTGCGTCCTCTTCTGAAATCATGCCCAGCCGATCCATGCGATTGCGCAGATCTTCGCCTTCAATAAAATCCATCACCAAATACTGCCCCTGGTCTCCCAATTCAAAATGGTCGGAAACGCGCGGCATATTGGGGTGACGCAAATTCGCCAAAATCACCGCCTCCAGGCGGAACTGGCGCATATATTCTTCGGTGGTGAAAAGATTTTCTTTCAAGGCAATGACCACGCCAAGATTTTCATCTATGGCGCGATAGACTGACCCCATGCCGCCTTGACCTAAAATTTCAAGAATACGATAACGATTATGTAGGAGTCTATTTTTTTCGAGCGTCATCTGTAAAGCCCTTATAATAATTCAGGAATATTCGGGATTATATCAGATAGGCTTAACCCGCCCGCCCAGGTTAAATCGTATAAATACCCATGGAGCGCCGCCCGTCACCCACCATCCCACCAGCGCGTACCGAATATAACGCAGCAGGTAGAAGATAAATCCATCGCCGCGTGGGAATATGGCGCCCAAACCAGCATAAAGGACGAGGACTCCCATTAAGCCGAGGGCATAGCGCATGGCGCGCTTTGAAATTGGGTCTTTCGACAGGCTCGCAATTCCGCCCGAAACCTGATACCCGCCGTGGAGATAGACCACGCTGCGCCCGCCGCCAAACCAAACAAAGTTCCAGCCGAGGTAAAGACCCCGCTGAGATCAACAGGGTCTGGCAAGTGAGCGCCCGCCAGCAGCGCTCCTGAAATCCAAGTTTCTGGAACTTGATAGGCGCGGCGCAAAGACCAAGAGCCTCCCCCCAGCGCAATGAAGAGCAGAGAACCCGTAAATGCAATGAGAACTTGCTGGCTTGTCTTTTTTTTCCCAAGCCACGCGCCCACAGGCTGCCCCAAATATGCAAATGCCCACAGAATCGCCGCGCCCAGCAGCCAGCCAAAAACAACATCATGCGGAAAATGTGCGCCAAGAAAAACACGCGAGACGCCGATCAAAAATATAACCGTGAGCGCCACAGCCCAAACCCAAAAACGCTTGTAATAGACTGCCACCATGCCCCATACGCTTGCGGCAATCTGCGCATGACCAGAGGGGATACCAAAGGATGTCTCATTCAACCACAACGCGCGGACGTGCGAGCTGAGCCAGTACGGGCGCGGAGAGGCAAATATTAATTTTGCCGCATAGTTAAAGAGATTGCTGGTCATCAAAATAAGCCCCACTTGTAAGCCAAGCGCCGAATCAATGCTCCAATAAATTAAAGGCAGAATTAACAAAAAAAATTCTTCGTTGCCCAAAAAACTAAAAAATTGCATGGGAGCAATGAGCCAACTCCCCGCCAGACTTTGAAAAGCGATGATAAAAGCAATGCCGTTTTCGATCAAAACCTGCATATAAACCTCCGTAAAAGAAAACAGAAAATAACGCATCATCTCAACATTTTGGGGTAAATAGGTGACAGTCACCTTTCCCTATTTTTTGGAGAAGACACAAAATAACCGTCAAATGAAGTTTGAATGAGCGCACAAAACCGCCGCTTTTACGCTGAGAAAATAAAACGGTGAAACCACACAGCGCAAGATTAATAAAAAGATGAACCCATGCTTCATTCAGACATTCATCAGACGGTATAATGAAGGA
>DYML01000064.1 GCA_020721605.1 Anaerolinea thermophila | reverse complement strand
CGAATCTCATGGATTTTTGTCTATTCTCATCTCAAGGTAGCAACTTGGGTTAATTTATAAAAACGATAAAAACGCAACGGTATAATTGATTTATGAAAAAAATATTCTCTGCGTTTGTTTTGATTTTTTTTCTGAGCGCCTGTGATGCTTTTGGTATCTCGCCTCAGCCCATCCCTGCCTGGACGATTATTCCCTCGCACACCCCGAAAGTCATAACTGCCACGCCCATTATACTGACACCAACTTTTATAGCCTCGCTCATACCCGATGGCGTCACGACATCTATGCCAATCATACCCACAGATACGCCGTCAATCCCAACTGAAACAACAATGCCAACTTTTACATCCACAGCGGTTCAATCAGTTGCTGTGAATATTTTAGGATGCGACACCAGCATTGATATTATGCACGGCATGGGTGAAGTGACCAATTCGTATGTAATGATAAAAAACACTGGAATGGCTGACTTACAAAATACCTGCGCCCTACTGCGAGCCATTGACGAAGATCTTGAGCATCCCGACAAACAAGTCTGTGTTCCTAATTTACCCGCCCAATATCAAGTAACGCTGAAACTGACGGTTGATTCTGCCTTTCGGGAAAACACTTTTATTCAAGTGGATGTTACCTCAAATGAGGTTATTTTACTGCGTGTGGATAAACCTTCCTGCGAAAATATTGCGCTGGCTGGGGATTCGCCCGCAGACTTAAGCATAGTGAAACCCATTGAATAAACAACAGTCCCAAAGTTTTTTATGCCAAAGGCAGTGTAAATAAGAATACGCTGCCTTTATTTTCTCCTGCGCTCTCCGCCCATATTTTTCCTCCATGCGCTTCGATAAGATGCTTGGCAATGGTAAGCCCAATGCCTGAACCACCGTGCGCGCGCGAGCGGGATTTATCCACCCGATAGAAGCGGTCAAAAATATGGTTAAGTTGATTGGGTGGAATTCCAAAACCGGTATCACGCACAGAAACACGCGCATCATTTTTATCGCGCGCAATCGAAATCGTTACTGTCCCACTTGATGGCGTATATTGCAATGCGTTGCCGATCAAATTGGTGAGTACCTGAATGATGCGGTCTTCATCAGCGAGGATAAAGATTGGGTCGTGCGGCAGGTACGGGGTGAGTGTGACCTGTTTTTCATCAAACTGATATTGCAGCCGTTTCAACACCGTCTGAATTAAAGCGCTTAAATCCGCTGGATGAATTTTTAATTGCATGGCGCGGGATTCAACACGGCTCAGTTCTTGTAAATCATCCACCAGGCGGCTCAAACGGTCAGCCTCAGTGTGGATTTGCAAATAGGTTTCAGCAGACGCGGGAAGCACGCCATCTGTGAGCGCCTCGGCAAAGCCTTTAATTGCAGTCAAAGGGGTGCGTAGTTCGTGCGCCACGTCGCCGATTAAGCGGCGGCGCATGGTTTCCACCTGCTCCAGTTGTTCCGCCATTTGATTAAAACTTCCTGCCAGTTGATTAAGCTCATCTTTTCCGCGCAGTTCTACGCGCTCATCGTAATGACCTTCGGCAATACGTTGGCTTGCGTTGCGCATCACGCGCACAGGCTCAAGAATGTTTCTGCTAAAAATAAAACTCACTGCCAGCGCCACAATTGAAGCCGCGACAACTGCCACCACCAGAGATTCATTAAAAGACTTTTGGAAGTTTTCGTAAAAATCCACAATCATCCCGCCGCCCTGCCCCTGCCGCCCCAAACCTAAACCCTGCCCCTGTCCCTGCCCTACATTTGCTTCACCATCGCCGATCTGCTGTGCCATAAACGCCAAATGACGCTCGTACGCGCGCGGTGTTGCAAGATTGGCAATAATCCCAATAACTGACATACCAACCAGAATGACCACAAAATAAGAAAGAAATAATTTAAAGCCAAAACGAGAACGAATCGTTTTCATGTTTCACCAGGGTTAAAAAGGCTCATCGTCAAAACGATAGCCGATGCCGCGCACAGTTACAATAAAATCGGGGTTGCCTAGTTTCTGGCGAATATGCCCCAGGTGAACATCCACCACACGCATTTCTCCAAAATAAGCGCCGCCCCAAACGCGCTCCAAAAGTTGCTCACGCGAAAGCACGCGCCCGCGATTCTCAGCGAGCGCATGTAAGAGATCAAATTCACTGGCGGTAAGGTCTATGGGTTGATCATCTACGGTCACCTGACGCGCATCAAGATCGATTCGCACATGACGAAAAGAGAGCATACCTTCCACCTCAGCCGTGCCTGACCCCGTTTGCATACGTCTTAATGCTGCTTTAACTCTCGCCACCAATTCGCGCGGGCTGAAGGGCTTGGTAACGTAGTCATCTGCGCCAACAGAAAGACCGATGATCTTGTCTGTCTCTTCAGTGCGGGCGGTCAGTAAAATGACATAAACTTGGGATTCGCGGCGCAAGCGAGACAGCAACTCCAGCCCGTCCATGCCGGGCAGCATTACGTCCAACACAACCAGATCAGGCTTAAATGCCCGCGCAGCCTTAAGCCCAGAAGGTCCATCGGTGGCGGTGAATACTTCGTAGCCTTCGGGTTTCAAATAGGCTTGCACGAGATTTACAATGGTCGGCTCATCATCAATTACAAGGATTTTTGTCATGTGAAAATTTTCCTATAACAGAATTTTATTATCATAAAGCCAATGTAAAGGTTTGGTAAAGGATTTTTACGTCATCTCAAGGTAAATAGATGACAGTCACCGTTGCCTATTTTTTGAGAAGATACGAATTTTTTGTCTAAAATCAGAAACCAAAAATCAAACACACTTTATTTATTGCTACGGAAAGTTTCGCTGAAAGGTATAATATCTTCATGGCAGACGAACAAATAAAATCCCTTGCACGCAATAAGATCGCCATGTTAATTGATGGCGATAACGCCCAGGCAGGTTTGCTTTCCCAAATGCTTGTAGAATCAGGTCGGTACGGTCAAGTAACTGTCCGCCGTATTTATGGAGACTGGACCACCACCAGCATGAACTCATGGAAGGAAACGCTTAATTTTCACGCATTCCAGCCCATTCAACAATTCCGCTACACCATTGGCAAAAATGCAACTGACAGCGCCATGATTATTGACGCAATGGATATTTTGCACTCGGGTGTAGTGGACGGATTTTGCTTAATTTCCAGCGACAGCGACTACACTCGTTTGGCTACCCGCATCCGCGAGACTGGAATTTTTGTAATGGGCATTGGAGAAAAAAAAACGCCCAAGCCCTTTGTCAATGCCTGCGATGTTTTTGTTTACACCGAAAATCTTATGGTCGAAAAAAAGCCAACACCGCCGCCACGACCTCCCAAAGGCGAATCAAAAAAGATTAAAGATGAAACCAAAGATGACAAAGAAGAAAAAGACGATCTTGATCCCATGCCAGTGTTAAGCCAGGCTTTTGAAATGGCTGTACAACAAGATGGCTGGGCATCTCTGGCAAACTTTGGCAATGCGCTCTATCAAGTAGACCCAAGTTTTGACCCGCGCACATACGGTCACAAACAACTTTCCAAAATGATGACGAAATTAAAAGACCGCTTTGATATGCGCACACAGGAAAAAGACGGCAATGTCATTTTTTATGTAAAAATTAAAGAATAAGTCTACCCAAAATAAAGCGCACCACAACCCTTGCTTTTCAGGTAGAATTATTTTTGCATTACGGCAAAACGGCAAATGGGAAATCAACGCAAGAAGCGCGCTTTGTAAAAAGGAAAATAAATTATGAACAACAGACCCCCTATTTCATCTTCACCTTCGAGCAGCATTAACTCCTACCGCAAACGCAGAAAGCGCGGCAACCCAAATATAATCTACATCATTGCTGGCGTGCTTATTTTAGGCGGCGTGATTACTTTAATTGCATGGCTGTCTGGTCCAGGCAAGCCCATTGGCAAACTCTTTGCCACCGAAACTTCCACACCCACCCAAACCTTCACGCCAACCAACACTTCCACACCGACCAGCACCTCCACCCCCACCGTAACCGCAACAATCACCCCTACGGCGACCTTCTCCACACCCTTTAATTACACGGTGCAAGATGGCGACTATCTTGAACTAATTGCTCAAAACTACAACCTCGGAGAGGAAGGAATTGAACTCATCCTACTCCTCAACCCGTTTAGCGGCTTGGACGAAGCCACTGGGTACCCCAAAGGCGTAGACCCATTAACACAAAATATTCTGCCCGGACAAGTGATTTTATTACCCAACCCCGGCATGAAACTCCCCACATCCACTTCTGTATCTTTTGATTTGCCAAAAGGTCAAAAAGTAGAATACACCGTACGCTCTGGCGACTCTTTAGGAAAAATTGCTGCCCTGTTCAACAGCACAGCGGAAGATATTATTACAGCAAACGAAATAACAGACCCAAATGCCATTCAAGCCGGGCAAATTCTAATCATTCCCGTCAATATGGTCACCCCAACTGCCACCCGTCCACCCACCAGCACCGCCGCACCCAACGACGCCACCGCCACCCTCACACCAATCAACTAAAACAGACGAAAAATTCCCCAAAAAATCCGCGTCAGACTTGACGCGGTTTTTTTGTTGTGATATTCTTGCGCCGCCGACTAGACTGACCAGTCGGTCTACAAACCCTATGACCACGCAAAACCCCGACCCCGCGCAGGAAACCCGTACCCGAATTTTGGAGGCGGCTGTAAAAGTGTTCGCTACCAAAGGCTACCACAACACCAAAGTGGACGACATCGTCAGCGAATCCAGCACATCCAAAGGCTCGTTCTATTTCTACTTCCCCAGCAAGCAGGATATTTTCCTCGCGCTGAGCGACACCTTCGCCGACCTGCTCGAATCCAAGATCACGCAGGCGATGGAAAAAGAGGCGCACGGAATGCAGCAAATGGATTCCGCCCTGCGCTCCAGCCTCGGCTTGTTCACCCAATATCGCGGACTGGCGAAGATTGCGCTGGTGCAGGCTGTGGGCTTGGGAGCCGTATTCGAGGAGCGCCGCCGCGCGATCAACAACCGCCTGACGACGTTGATCCAAACTCGGCTGGAGCTGGCGGCGGCGGACGGGAGCATTCCCCCACTGCAAGCGGAGATCACGGCACGGGCATGGGTCGGCGCGTTGAACGAGGTCGTCATCCACTGGATTTACACAGGCTCGCCGCCGCTGGAAGATTCCCTGCCTGCGTTGAAGGGGTTCTTGTTGCGGTCGCTTGGGAAAGAAAGTAACGAGTGAGAAGTAACGAGTAAAAAGTGAGAAGTACACGTCATTGCGAGACGGCGATTTTCCGCCGAAGCAATCTCTTTACACTTGGAGATTGCTTCGGGCAAAGAACACACCTGCCCTAGCGAGCGGTGCTAGGGAGAACGCCCTCGCAACGACATAAAAAAAGGAGTTTACCTTGATGCGTTTGTATCATTTATTTGTGTTTGTTCTGGCGCTGGGATTGGTTCTCAGCGCGTGCGGAGCGCCCGCAAAACCTGCCACATTGAAAATCGCCGTCCTGCCCATCATTGACACGTTGCCGATGTACGTTGCTCAACAGGAAGGCTTGTTTGCCAAACACGGAGTCAATGTTGAATTTGTGACTGTCGCCTCCGCGCCCGAACGTGATCAACTGCTTGCCGCTGGTCAAGCCGATGGCGCGGTCAACGAGACGCTTTCGGATATGCTTTTCAACAAAGACAAAATCCAAATGCAGGCGGTGCGCTATGCCCTGCGTCCCACCGAAAACGCGGGACACTTTTTCATCATCGCCTCTGCCAAGAGCGGAATCACAGACGCGCAAGGGTTGAAGGGCGTCGAGATTGGCGTTTCGCAAGGGACGGTCATCGAGTATGTGACCGAGCGGCTCCTGCAAGCGGAAGGGCTGACGGGCGACGAAATCAAGACCATCGCCGTACCGAAAATCCCAGACCGCATGGCATTGCTTGCTTCGGGCGAATTGAACGCGGGCGTGCTGCCTGATCCGCTTGGGGCGCTGGCGGTTCAACAAGGCGCGGTGATCGTGCTGGACGATTCCAAGCACCCCGAATACGGCTTCAGCGTGATTTCGTTCCGCAAGGAAGTGATCGACGCGAACCCCGAAGCGGTGCAGGGATTTTTGGCGGCTGTCGAAGAGGCGGTGGCTTTGGTCAATGCGGACGCGAAGAAATACACCAGCGTTTTGAGCGACCAGAAAATCGTGCCGCCGCCCTTGCTGGCAACGTATAAAGTTCCGCCCTTCCCCACTGCGGGAGTCCCCACCGAAGCGGAATGGAACGACGCACTGACTTGGGCGAAGGAAAAAGGCATGTTGACTGCGGATGTCTCGTACGCGGATTCGGTGAATGCGGGGTTGCTTCCGTAAAATCTTTTTTTTCAACCACGAAGGGTCACAAAGGTACACGAAGGAAAACCTTTTTTGGGTGGAAAAAGATTGCCGTTATAATTAACTGACAGTCACCGCTTGGTGACTGTCAGTTTTACACGGGGATATGGTTTGGGACAAGGTATTCACTTTGAAAA
This sequence comes from Anaerolinea thermophila, assembly GCA_020721605.1. GTDB lineage: Bacteria > Chloroflexota > Anaerolineae > Anaerolineales > Villigracilaceae > Villigracilis. The sequence continues at coordinate 10,500 of DYML01000064.1, read as the reverse complement.
AAGTTCGATATATTTCGACTCTTTTTCGAGTACCGCTACTAAAAGCTCTGTCAAATCCACAGGTTCAGCCAAATTAATGTGTTCGCGGAGAGTTCCCTTGAAACTAGTTGGTCGGAAAATAGAAACCTGTTTAATAAGGTTTTCAAAATCAATATTAAATTCCTCTATTGGGTTAGCAAAAATAAAGCCTTTTGCCGCTTTGTTTTTTACATCTACCATGACATAGAAAATATGGTAATCATCTCTTTTTTCGTTTAGCACCCTTAACTCATTAATGGAGATTTCAAATTCATAGTTCGCCGACAAAGAAGTTTTGACCTCAAAGCACAAGTGGTTATTTGCCAGTACGTCATAGCCAGCATTGCTTTTACCTTTTTCTTTAGAAACTTGTTTTATTTTGAAACGCTTTGAAAGCAAATATGCTTTAGCGATTTCTTCTCCTAAATCACCTATCAACTTATTTCTTTTATTGTTTTGATCGAAAGTTTCATCATCAGAGCCAGAGTCATCTGTTTCGTCAATTCCAATATTTTCGTCCAACAGCGGAGAATCAATTACGAGATTCGGGTATTCAGACAAGACAAACTGCAACTCATCAGATGTCTCGACTGTAAACAGAGGCAATTTCACAATTGAATAAACCGCATAACCTTTCATTATTGTTTCTCCCCAATCTCATTAGCACAAGGAACGCATAGAAGCCATTTCTTGTGATACATATCCTCTTTGCACTCAACTAACGCCCAATATTCAGATGTATTGGGGTATTGTTTGTCGCATCTTTGACACACGGGAAAATATTTCTTATGTGTGTCTTCAATGTTATTCTCCGTAACCTTGAGTCCAATGATCTTGCTTGCTCTATTCAAATCAGAAGAATATGTTTCTTTAGCTTTCGGGTCTAAAAGATCTTGATGTTTATCCAGCAGGTCTCTTAAAAGAGGATCTAATATGATCGTTCGGCTTTGCGAGATAAGAGTTAATTTGCCTTGATTATTAATGCAATCTTCCCAATCTGCTTGTTCAATGTCTACCCACTTAACTCCATGAATATAAAGCATTTCAAACACAAAACGAGCACGATAGTCTCTATTCGACATTAGCCCATTTCGAAACGCAATTATGTCCTCAGCGCTGAGAGGTTTATTCGCTTTGCCTTTTATCACTTGTGGTTCAATGGAATTTAAATCAGAAATATTGAACTTCAAATTTGGAACAACCTCAAAAAACCTTTTTAGAGATTCTATTTTAGCCTTGCGCGTCCTAATTTCTAAATATGTAGATAAAATGTAATCTCGTATCTTTTCCAGCTCTATTTCTTCAACAGTGATGTCATTAAAATTTTCTAGAAAATTAAGAGCATCCCCACGATAAACAATTCTAGTGCGCTCATTAGGCATGTCATTTATTTTTTCCGCAAACTTATCAAAATATATCCTGTTTGCAGTGTTTAGTTTCGGTATTCGTACTTCATGGCTTCGCTCAGATTGAGATTTTTTCAGCATATAGACCTACATTATTATCACATGGATATCACTATTATCTGCAATAGGTTGTTTTGTAACTTTTCGAGTCAAGTCACCAATATTTAGAGGGTGAAATTTCTTTAGCACTTCCGCGTATCCAACAAAATCAAAACCATCATCCAACACTATACGCCCTTCGCTTTGGTAATTAAAGGCAATATCTTTGAAGAAAAGTTCTCCAGGATGTTGGTCTATAGGGCAAAACCACTCTTTATCTTTCCTGTCAACGTAATGAATTCTGTCTCTTAACATTCGAGTAGAACCTTCTTTTTGAGCGGCGATCATAATAAGTTTTGATAATTCTGAGTGATTCAAAAAACTCAAAACAGAAAAAGTGCCTGAATTGCTAAAATCTTGCAATACTCGTTTCGGAATCAAAACTTTGTAACTTCTGTGATATACGCCAGACTTTTCAAACAGACGGTCTTCATGAGTAACATTAGGGCTTGTAGCATTAACTGAATAAAAACAGTAAACAGGTATATTGATAACCGATTTTAATTTTAAATCAACAAACTTGCCATGTTCGTTTTCCAAAAGGTCGCTTTTGTGACGGCTTCTTTGCTCTTTGATATATTCAATATTATTTTTAAATACCCTAGCAAAAAGACCTTCATCTTTATCACCTTGCCCCATATTCCCTGATGTCTCATGTTGATAAGCGTAAAAATCAGCACAACTTAAATAAATGTTTCCTTTAATTGTGGAGTCAGCGTATTCGGATGGCAAAATTTTAAAAGACAAGATTTCGTCGTTGGATATTTCACTTTCTTTCATCCGTCTCATAAAACAATTCCTTTCCCATCAAAATTATTTACCCCATTGTACCGCAGGCAACACCCATTCATCCAACGGCTGAAAGTTTTTTCGCGATACACCTTACAAACACACTCGTTCCTATCAACGCTTATGAATATACACAACCAAGTCAGGAACCAAAACGACAGATATTGAATTCGTCAAAGAAAGTTTCCCGTTATAATCAACCGACAGTCACCTGCGAGGTGACTGTCACTTTTTGGCTAACCATGATAAACCTCCACTCGCTCACGTTTGGCTACCCGCACACCGCGCCGATTCTGCAAGATTTCAACTGGAAGGTTGAACGCGGTGAGACTTGGGCGATCCTCGGCTCTTCGGGCTGTGGAAAAACGACCCTGCTCTACCTGCTGGCAGGATTGCGCTTCCCCACCAAAGGCGTCATCGAGATTGACGGTGAACGGCTGACCCGTCCGCGCCCGCGCAGTGGATTGATATTGCAGGATTACGGCTTGCTGCCCTGGGCAACCGTCCGCGAAAATGCGGGACTGGGATTGCAAGTCCGCGATTTTTACGGGGAGGATGGCAAGCACACGCCGAAAAACTTTCAGCCAGAAAAAGACCCAGAGTATTGGCTGACCACGCTTGGGCTAAGTGAGGTTGCGGATAAATATCCCGCACAAATCTCAGGTGGACAACGTCAACGGACGGCAATCGCGCGCACGCTGGCTTTATCTCCCGATCTACTTTTGATGGACGAACCGTTTTCCTCGCTCGATGCCATCACCCGCGAAGACCTGCAAAACCTGACGTTGTCCCTGTGCAAGGAACAAAATTTGACTTTGGTGATCGTCACCCACGCCATCGAAGAAGCAATTGCACTGGGAAGCAAAATCCTGCTGTTGGATTCTTCGCCGCGCGTTTTTGAAAATCCGCATGTAGGAGAGATGGAACAGCGCGAGTTATACGAGCTGCTGCGGGAAAAGATGAGAAGTGAAAAGAGTGAGAAGTGAATAAGCGAGGCGTTCTATTGTCCATCATCGGGTTGGGCATTGGCTGGCAGATTGTTGCCATGCTGGTCAACCGTGACATTTTGCCCGCGCCGTGGGATGTGTTCGTCGTCTTTGTGGATGAACTGGACAACGGACTTGTGACCCATTTTCTCTACAGCCTGTGGCGGGTGACAGCGGGCATGGCATTGTCCGTTTTGGTGGCGGCACCAGTTGGGCTGGCAATTGGCGGCTCGAAGCGGCTGGATAGAATCTTCTCCCCCATTATTTATATTTTGTATCCCATTCCCAAAGTGGTGTTCGTGCCTGTGGTTTTATTATTTTTGGGAATTGGGGACGTTGCCAAAATCACGCTCATCTTTCTGATTCTATTTTTCCAAATCCTGGTGCTGGTGCGAGACCAGGCGGCTGGACTTCCCCCGCAGTTGATTCAAAGCCTGCAAAGCCTCGGCGCGGGACGCAGGGCGTTGTTCCGCTTTGTGTACCTGCCCGCCAGCCTGCCCGCCATTTTGACCGCGCTGCGACAGTCCATCGGCACGGCGGTGGCGGTGCTGTACATCACCGAGTTGTTCGCGACAAAATACGGGCTGGGATACTACATCTACTACAACGGCAGTACGCTGTTCAATTATCCCGCCATGTATGCGGGCGTGATCGCCATGAGCCTGCTGGGACTCGGCATGTATTACGCGGTGGATTGGGCGGAGAGACGGCTGTGCAAGTGGAAGTTTGTGGGGTAACGGTGGAAACAAACGCCCGCAAAAGCCAGAGCGCACGGGTCAAATCCAATGAGAGTATAATTTCAAACATGAAGAACCTGTCATACAATTCACAGCAGATGCTCTCAATAACAAGCGGGATACGTTTAGCGGTTTTGCTGAAATGAGATTTTGAAAGTCATTGCTGAATTAAGAAAAATAAGAACAAAAGTTTAAATATTTACAACGCAGTACAAGGAGACCCCATGACCAAATCATTTAACCTTATCGAAGAAAAACACATCCCCGAACTGAACGCGACTGCAAAACTCTACGCCCACAAGCGGACGGGCGCGCGCGTGCTTTCGGTGATTAACGACGACGAGAACAAAGTATTCTCCATCAACTTCCGCACCACGCCAAAAGACTCGACGGGCGTGGCGCATATTTTGGAGCATTCCGTTTTAGGCGGCTCGGGAAAATATCCCGTCAAAGAACCGTTTGTCGAATTGCTCAAAGGCTCACTGGCAACTTTTGTCAATGCGTTCACCTATCCCGACAAAACCTGCTACCCCGTTGCCAGCCAAAATTTGCAGGATTTTTACAACCTGATTGACGTTTACATGGACGCGGTTCTTCATCCGCTGATTACCGAAGAAACGCTCATGCAGGAAGGCTGGCACTACGAACTGGACAACCCCGCCGCGCCGCTAACTTTTAAAGGCGTGGTCTTCAACGAGATGAAGGGAGCGTACTCCTCGCCTGACAACCTGCTGGCGCGCACCATTCAGCAATCGCTTTTCCCCAAGCACATCTACGGCATTGATTCAGGCGGCGACCCGCGCAACATCCCCGACCTGACCTACGCTGCGTTCAAAAATTTCCACGAAACTTATTATCACCCGTCCAACTCGTTCATCTTTTTCTACGGCAACGACGACCCCGACAAGCGCCTCAAACTGATGGAAGGCTATCTCGCGCCGTACAAAAAACTCAAGGTCAAGTCGCAGGTTCCGCTTGCCAAGCCGTTCAAGAAGCCGAAGAAGGTCTCCTATTCCTACGACGCTGGGCAGGACAAAGACATCAAGAAGAAACATTACTTTACAGTCAACTGGCTGCTACCCGACACCTCCGACCCCGTCACGGATTTTAGTCTGCAAATTCTCGCGGGCATTCTGATTGACACGCCCGCTTCGCCGCTCAAAAAGGCGCTGCTTGATTCAGGTCTCGGCGAAGACCTGGCTGGGCTGGGACTCGAAAGCGAATTACGCCAGCATATTTTTTCAACGGGACTCAAAGGCACACGCGCCAGCGACGCGCCAAAAATTGAGAAACTGATTTTCGACACACTCGAAGCCCTCGTCCGCGACGGCATTGACCCCGACATGACCGCCGCCGCCATCAATACGCTGGAATTCCACCTGCGCGAAAACAACACGGGATCCTTCCCGCGCGGCATCTCGGTCATGCTCCGCGCCCTCGTCACCTGGCTGCACGAGGATGACCCCTTCAAACTGCTTGCCTTTGAAGCGCCACTGGCTGAAATCAAATCGCGGCTGGCGGTGGATGTGCGCTACTTTGAAAATCTGATTAAGACTCACCTGCTGGAAAATCCCCATCGGACGACTCTGCGCTTCAAACCCGACCCTGAGCTGGGTCGCCGTTTCGAGGAAGAGGAGACAACCCGACTGGCTGCCATCCGCGAAGCCATGAGCGCAGATGAAATTCAGGCTTGCATCGAAAACGCCAAACGTCTCAAAGAATTGCAAGAGACTCCCAACTCACCCGAAGCGCTGGCAACCATGCCCTTCCTCCAACTTTCAGATTTGGAGAAGGAAAACAAAACCATCCCAATCGAAGTCATGCAGGTTCAAGATACGCCCGTGCTGTATCACGATTTATTCACAAACGGCATCGTCTACCTCAACCTCGGCTTTGACCTGCACACCCTCCCCAAAGAACTACTGCCGCTGACAGAAATCTTCGCCCGCGCCCTTTTAGAAATGGGAACCGACAAGGAAGATTACGTCAAACTTTCGCAGCGCATCGGAAAATACACAGGCGGAATCCACGGCAGCGGGGTCAGCACCACAACTCGCGGGACGCGGGAAACCGTCAGCAAGTTATTTATGAGCGGAAAAGCCACCATCGAGCAATCCACCGAACTGCTGAACATCCTGAAAGATATTTTGCTCCACACCAACTTCGACAACCGCGAGCGGCTCAAGCAAATTGTCCTCGAAGAAAAATCGGGGCTTGAGTCATCTCTCGTCCCCAGCGGACACGCCTATGCCAACCGCCGCGTGCGCGCACAGTTCGGCGGCGCGGGCTGGGTCAACGACCAGATGGGCGGCATCGGCTACCTTTTCGCCCTGCGCGAACTCGCCAACGACATTGATAAAAAATGGGACAGCGTGCTGAAACGTCTCGAAACCATGCGCGATTTATTAATCAACAGCAAGTCGCTGATTTGCAACGTGACCCTCGACGCCGCCAACTGGAAGACCTTCCAGCCGCACTTCGAGAACTTCATTTTCGCCATGCCAGAGAAAGACGTTGAACCCTTCGACGGGCTCAGGGCAGGCAGTTCAACGTTTAACGTTCAGCCCCAAACGCAAAAAGAAGGACTCACCATCCCCGCGCAAGTGAATTATGTCGCCAAAGCCGCCAACCTTTACGACCTCGGTTACGAGTACGACGGCTCGGCTGAAGTGGTCATCGGTTATTTGCGCATGGCGTTCCTCTGGGAAAAAATCCGCGTGCTGGGCGGAGCGTACGGCGCGTTCTGCTCGTTTGACAGCAACTCAGGCATTTTGTCTTTCCTCTCGTACCGCGACCCCAACCTCGACGCCACGCTCGAAAACTACGACAACGCTGGCGCCTACCTGAAAAATCTCGACGCCGCATTGTTGAGCGAAGGTGAACTGACCAAAGCCATCATCGGCGCGATTGGCGACCTCGACGCCTATCAACTGCCTGACGCAAAAGGTTTCACCTCGATGATGCGTTACCTGACAGGCAGAACCGATGAAATGCGCCAAAAGGAACGTGACGAAATTCTCTCGACCAACGGCGAAGATTTCATTGCCTTCGGTGACGTGCTGGAGAAGGTCGCGCAGTCTGAGGCAATCGTGGCGCTTGGCTCACAGTCTGCAATTGAAGGCGCGAAGGTTGGGTTGAAGGTGACGAAGGTTTTGTAGAAAATTAGTCAAAGGTCGAAGGTCAAAATTCAGCAGACCTTTGACTTTTGACCTTTGACCTAAAAACAATGTCCACTTTATTGACAGTTTCCGAAGACCAACTTGTTGCCGAACTTTGGGCGCGGGATGTGCGATTCTTGATGGGACGACAGATCGGCTCAACGCCTTTGCTTGCCCCTGCGAGTCTCATTGCATTGCTGGCGCAAAGCACAAACGCGCGCGTGCGTTTGTCTTTGATTCCTTTGTTTCTGCGTTGCCCTGAATTTGTTTCCGAAGTGGAAAACGCGGACAAGTCGCTGTCATCACAAACCAACCAGTTGGTCCTTCGCTTTTACTATACTGCCGCCGTCCTTCTGCAAAGAAAATATTGGGAACGATTGGTAAAAATCTTTGGCGAGCAACCAAAATTACCCGATATATTTTCGAGCAGGCTGGGCGTATCCCTAAATAATGATGCTGAACTGGCTCTCCTGCAACTGGCAAGTCGTCATCAAGGTCTTAGCGGACAATTCATCAACTGGATGGGAACGTACGAACACGCGGCAGAACGCCTCATTAAGCATATGGAAAAATTCAAATGAATAATATGTCCAGGCAAAACATACAGGAATTTCTTGAGCGATTGGGAGGTCGCTGTTCCAAAGGCGCGAATCTCTATCTGCTTGGAGGCAGCGCATTGATACTGCTGGGAAGTTCGCGCGACACCCTTGATATTGATTATGTGGGAGACGATATTCAAAAAGATGATTTTCAAATCGCCATTGAAGAAATTGCCGGCGAATTAGCATTGGAAGCCGAGGCTGTCCCCATTGACCGATTCATTCCTCTGCCAGAAGGAAGCGAGCAACGCAAAATCCACATCGGTCAATTTGGAAATGTGAACGCTTACATCTTCGACCCATACGCCATCGCATTCAGCAAACTGGATCGCGGCATGGATGTTGACCTGGAAGACATTGTTTTTCTGATTCGACGCAACCACATCAATCTACAGGAGTTGGAAAACATTCTGCAAAACGCTCTCTCGAAGGCAGGCAAATTCGACCTGCACCCCGACATCTTCGCCCACCTGCAAGAATTGAAATCTCGCTTGAAGTAAAGCATTACTGGAGACAAAAGCATGACCGCAAAAGATGTCCGCTGGATTCAACGCTTTAGCAATTTTCGCAAGGCGCTTGACCAGTTGAGTGAAGCCATCGCGCTTTCTAAACAGCGTCCATTGACGAAACTCGAAGAACAGGGCTTGATTCAAGCCTTTGAGTACACCCATGAATTGGCTTGGAATACGCTAAAAGATTTTCTGGAAGACCGAGGCGCTCAAAAAATTTACGGTTCAAAAGACGCGGCAAGAGAAGCCTTCAAAGCGGGCTTGCTGGAAAATGGCGATGTCTGGATGAAGATGATTGAGAGCCGCAACTTGACCTCGCACACATACGACGAATCCACTGCCAGCAAGATTGCTTCCTCCATCATCGAATCGTATTTTGCCGAGTTTCAAAGTCTAAAAAATACCCTCGAACGTTTACAGGAAGGCTAGAATGGAATTTGGTTTGAAACAGGATGTCATCGAAAAAATCAACGGCGTTTTTGCCAAACACCCCGAAGTGGACAGAGCCATCCTTTATGGTTCGCGCGCCAAAGGAAATTTCAAAAACGGCTCGGACATTGACCTGACCATGCAGGGAGCGCACATCACCCATGATCTCTTATTGACCCTGATGGGCGAACTGGACGACCTGCTCCTGCCCTACCAGATTGACCTTTCGATTTTCTCCCAAATTCAAAACCCCGACCTCGTTGACCACATCCAGCGCGTCGGTAGCGCGTTCTATCAAAATTCAAAAGAGGAAAGGCAAACCAATATGAACATCACTTTACACATCAACGGCATAGATCACAACATTGACACCGCCCCATCCACCACCCTGCTCGCCGCCCTGCGCGGACTTGGCTTTCACGGCGTCAAGTTCGGCGATGAAGACGGCTTGAGCGGCTCGGACACGATTTTGTTGGACGGCAAACCCGTCAATGCGGGGTCGCTGCTCGCGGCTCAGGCAGAAGGTCACAGCGTAGCCACCATTGAAGCCCTCGGCGAGCACCCCGCTCAAGGCTGGAAAACGACCGATGGGCTGCATCCGCTGCAAAAGGCTTTTATCGAAACGGGCGCCATCCAATGCGGATATTGCACGCCCGCGCAAATTCTCGCCGCCAAATCTTTGCTGGAGAAGAATCCAAATCCCAGCGAGGCGGAAGTGCGCGAGGCAATCTCTGGCGTGTTGTGCCGCTGTACGGGCTATCTCAAACCTGTGCAGGCGGTGTTGAAGGCGGCGGCGGTGATGCGAGGAGACACAGTCATCAGTGACCAGTCATCCGTGGGCGGTGAGCAGTTGCCAGTGGATGACCAACCATCGGGTGCGGATGACGGCGCAGCAGTGGCGACTCAGACCCAAACCAAAGTCATCGTCACGCCCAACAAGCAAACCTACCAGACGGTCGGCAAGTCAGAAATCAAAGTGGACGCGGTCAAACTGGCACAGGGCAAACCCGCCTTCGCCGCCGATTTTGAAAAGCGCGGATTGCTGCACGCCAAAGTGCTGCTCTCGCCGCACGCGCACGCACTCATCAAAAAAATAGATGTCAGCAAGGCTAGGGCGCTCGAAGGCGTTGCCGCCGTGCTGACCTGGCAGGACATCCCGCGCGTGGTCTATTCGACGGCGGGACAGTCTGACCCGATCCCTGGTCCGCTGGATACTTTCTCGCTGGATTACAAAGTGCGCTTCGTCGGCGACCGCGTGGCATTCGTTGCCGCCGAGACAGTCGAAATTGCAGAAAAGGCTTTATCGCTGATCGAAGTGGAGTACGAAATTCTGCCCGCGATTTTTGATTCGCGCGAATCGATGACCAGCCCGATTCAGATTCACGACGAGCCTGAGTTTGTCAACTTTGCCGATTCTGACCCGAAGAAGAATCTGGCGGCGGAAATCCGCATTGACATTGGCGATGTGGAAAAAGGCTTTGCCGAAGCCGATGAAATTTTTGAAGACGAATACGAAGTGCCGAAGGTTCAGCAGGCGCACATCGAGCCGCATGTAGCGGTCACCTATTGGGACGAGGATGACCGACTGGTGATTCGCACCTCGACCCAGGTTCCGTTCCACGTCCGCAGAATGCTCGCCCCTGTGCTGGGTCTACCCATCAAGCGGATTCGCGTCATCAAGCCGCGTGTCGGCGGCGGCTTCGGCGGCAAGCAGGAAGTTTTGATGGAAGACGTTGCCGCGCATTTGACGATTGCCACCAAACAGCCCGT